>JAIFNN010000186.1 GCA_020047715.1 Bacteroidota bacterium
GTGAGTGCCTCCTGATCCTCTTTGCTTCGCGGGCTTAGCGCCTTGAGCCCAATGTAGGATATGCCGCCATCGGGCTTCCATTCCAGCCTTAGGGTATATTTCTCCCCCTGAACCAATTCTTTTGCAAATTTGTAGGTGTTCGGGTTCCATGCAGTCCTCCAGCGCTCGGGCACCACCAGCTCTTCGTTGATGTAGAGTTTCACATACCCTGCATAATAAAGCTTGAAATGGAAGCACCCTGTTTCAGCCGGCTCGAATTGCCCCTTCCAGACAATTGTTGAGTTATTGAAGGGGAAATTCTGAGGAAAATTGGCAACTGTAGTTAAGTTCTCATAATCGATCGAGGTTTCTTTCCGGTCGATAAATACCTGATTTGTATCGGAATTCTGGTAATAAATGGCAGAGAGTCCACCTTCTTCGCCCTTTGAATCAAAAAGCTTGAAAAGATCCATGTCCGAATAGTCGCGTGGATCGCCAAACCTCGTAAGGGAATAATTGTCCCAAAGAAGGCCATAGTTTTTATTCGATACGATAAAGGGAACCGATACTTTTGTGTTGTACTGGTAAAGTTCCTCATTGCGACCTTTGTAATTAAACTCATCCGACTGGTGCTGTCCCAGACCATAAAAAGCTTCGTTTTCGGGGGATTCGAATATCTGTGTCAGTTTATATCCATAGGTGCTGTCAACGGTTACCGGAACAAAAGACTTGCCCCCCGCATAGCGCTCCTGAAGTAAAACAGAACCGCTTTTATCAAGGAAAGACAACGTTCCTGTTTTAAGGCATACTCTTGCAATAATCTTTGCCGTTGAAAGGATCAGTGTATCATTGATTTCCTGCACATCGAATTCAGGTTTTGTAGTATCGGACGATAGTGCGCAAAGGCTCTTTTCGTTCGAAAATGTTCCGGTTGGCGAGGCTAGAACATGGATGATGCTCTTGTTTACAACCTCAAGTCTGATCGCCTGCGCGCTGTTTTCCCCGCTATTTTTCGGGAAAAGGAGAACGCCATTCGAAGTAGTTTCCCATGATTTTTTGGAACATCCGGCAGCGAATAGCAGGATGAATGAAAGGATAAGTAGTCTGCAGGTCATTATTATTTTTAGTTAGTCGATGGCAAATATACAAATATCAAACAAAAAGATCCGGCAATTTAAAACGGTATTTTATACTTAAACTTGGGATCGTCGATTACCAAAACCCAATCGTTTTCACATCCCAGACTAGGTGGTGTAAACTCCATGTTTACAGTTTTAGGAAGCTTTCCTATCTTAATTACCTCTGAGGTTCGGGGGTTTAACCACCATACAAATACTTTTCCAGACTTAATTGAAGCCGTGTTTACAATAATTTTTTTTCCGAAAGGGATATAAAACATGGCATAACTCCCAAGGACATCTCGGGTTGCTACAATGAATTCACCCTTCTCCCCCTGACCTTCCTGAATCAGGGTTTGATCCTGAATTCGGGATACCTGAGGTCTTGATTCAATAAGAGTTTTCAGATAGCCTACTTGGAAAGCTCCCGGCCTGTCCATTGCTTCGGTCCAGTATCTGTCGGCAAAATTGATTTTCTCCTCCCTTGGATTCCAGAACTGCCAAATGCTGTGATGTCCGTAGGTTACGCCGCATGCACCGGCAAAGACCGAACGATAGGTTTGCTTCCTGACATCATAATCTCTAAAGTATCCATTTTCGGGATTCCAAACCGGCCATGGGCTTACAGGGTGATCCTCGTAATTTGGCTCGGCATCCAAAACAGGTTTGGCCGGGATCATGTTCCAATCCCGGGTGATAAGGTCCCATACAGGGACATCGTGTCCTGCTCCATGTCCGGATTGAACCATATTCACATCCAGCCATTCTTCATTGTGAATGAACTGAGAGGTTGAAAAATCGCCACCAGCAGGATGGTATGTGATTAGTGCTTTATTTCCGGTTGCTTCTAGAATACCTTTTGCCATCGCCCGCCAGATTGGTCTCCAGTCGCTATTTTCATTAATGGCAGGCCTGTCTCCGCCCAGAATCCAAATAATGTTTGGAAGATCGGCATATCGATTCCCCAACCACAATCCGTATTTATAGCTATTTTCTTCATTAAAAACCACGGGGCCAGCCCCCCAGAGCATTGTTACCTTGTCTCCCCAGGTAGGTAGCAGGCCGATGTACAGTTCTTTTGATTGAGCCATTTTGAGCACACTATCAACAAGCTGGAAATATTTTTCATTGGGTTGGGTCGGATCCAGATTAACAAAAGGGACTTCCCCATATTGGTTTGGTTTTTTTAATCCGTCCATTTCAGCAAGAACCGCTGCCTGAATAACATTGAATCCTTTTTGTTGCCTGTTTTCGAGATACAGTTCAATTTCCTCAAGTGTCAACCGGTGAAACAACTCCCAACCGGTATCACCCAGCCAGAAAAATGGCGTTCCGTCATCATGAACCAGATAATGACCATTATTAGACACTTTCAACTGGCCATGCGACCATGGGCTCTGACAATCGGCTCCCACAGCAATGAAAGCTGCCATGAGAAAAAATAGAAATTTGTTTTGCATATGACAAATTGTTCTTTTGGAAACCCTGATAATAATGGGTTTACATAGTTACAAATATGTTGGGAATTATCCAAGAAAATCAATATCCAACAACGAAAACTATTTTTCCCCCATAGGCAATTTCGCATCGGGCCAGTTTTGTTTAAAGTCGACCCAATAATCCTTGATTGTAGTTTTAATGTCCTTATGCAAAATCCAAAGCCCAACCAGGTTGGGAATAGTCATAATTGCAATGGTAATATAGGAAAGATTCCAGATTATGGTTGTGTCGGTAAAGGAAGCCAGGAAAAATGCCAGGACATAGACTACTTTGAAATGAATATCGTACCTGGGACCCCAAAGATAGGTAACGGCGCGGCTGCCATAGTATGACCATGATATGGCTGTTGAAAAAGCAAAAAGAAGAATGCCAATAGCTACAATATACTTCCCGTAATCGCCAAGTATGCTGCGGTTAAAGGCTTCGGTAGTCAGGGCGGCACTGTGTAAAAGCGAATTTCCATAAAAGTATACCGAATTGGTTGTCACATCGCGGGTAAACCTACCGTTCTGAACAGCAAGACCCCCGGAAAATGGTGTATTGCCAGATTTAACAACAATTTCATCACCAATTGATTGAGCATGAATAAAGGTCACTTCATTCATTATCTTTCCTTCAACAATGTTGAGTGTTCCTGAAAAAAGTTGCACATCCCCCTTGCCCTTGCTTATATAAGTTCGGAGCAATGCAGCATCTTCCGGTGAAGAATCAGAGTAAACACCCTGAAGTACAAACATATCGGCATCCTCAAAACGGTTAGGGAGTTTTTCGTTCCATACCCCAGAAGATAAAAGTACCATGCCCGTTAGCATGCAAATAATAACTGTATCAATAAATGGCTCCAGAATTGCGACCACTCCCTCCGACACAGGCTCATGAGCTCTTGCGGCAGAGTGAGCAATTGGCGCTGAACCCTGGCCTGCTTCATTTGAAAAGAGTCCACGGTTTACTCCCCTGTTAAAAGAAAATGCAAAGCTTGCGCCCAGAAACCCACCTACTGCGGCACTTCCGGTAAACGCATCACTGAACACTGAAATAAAGGATGGTATAATATTCTGGTAATTGGTGGCAATAACAAGAAATGCTCCTAAAAAATAAATAATAGCCATTGCTGGAACCATGGCAGAGGTAACCTTGGCAATTCTCTTAATCCCACCGATTATTATAAGGCCGAGAAGAACCGCCAATACCCCACCCGTAAGCATTTTATTGATATTCCAGGTAGCAAACATGGCATCAGAAATACTGTTAATCTGAGGCAGACTGCCCGTTCCAAAAGAGGACAGGATTGTTGCAAAAGCAAAAAAAGCTCCCAGCCAAACCCCGGTTTTGATAACCTTTCCGCTCCGGGTTTTAATGTTCAGCCGTTTTTTCATGTAATACATGGGACCACCCGAGATAGAGCCATCGGGCAGGATATCCCGGTACTTATGAGAAATCAGCACCTCAACGAACTTGGTGCACATACCTAGGAGAGCAGTGACAAGCATCCAGAATAAAGCGGCTGGTCCCCCTAGATGAATGGCCAGTGCCACTCCAGCTATGTTACCGGTTCCAACAGTGCCCGACAAAGCAGTAGCCAGGGCCTGAAAATGGGAGGTGTCGCCAATGTCTGTTTTCTTGTCGAATTTCCCCAAAACTACTCTGAGAGCGTGCCTGAAATAACGGATTTGTGGAAAGCCCAGATAAATTGTAAAAAAAAGGCCCGTTCCCAATAGAAAATAAACAAACCAAGGGTGACCGCCAATATACTGATCGAGCCAAAGAATGAATTCGTTGATTTTATGCATCAGGGAGATTTTTTTATTATTGGGATAAATATAAGTAAAAAAATTACTTGGCACAGAAAACAACAAGGTTTGTAGACTGTCTGAGCCGGATAACATATATTGCAGAGAAATCACTAAGTTTACAGTCGATAAAAAATCAACCTGATGGAAGCAATTTATTCATTTGCGTTACTGGCAATCACCTCCTTTTTTACCATTATGAACCCTATTGGTACAATGCCGGTATTTATGTCGATGACCTCTGAACTGGACCCAATCCGGAAAAAAAGAACAGCCCGCAAAGCTGTGTTTGTTGCTTTCTTTACCGTATTGTTTTTTGCTTTTACCGGACAGGTACTTTTCAAATTTTTCGGGATATCGGTTAATAGTTTACGGGTAGTAGGGGGCATAATTTTCTTTGTAATCGGACAGGATATGCTTCATGCACGACTGGGTGCCATCAAATTCAGCGGGAAAGAATCCGAGATCAATGCTTATGTGGACGACATTTCAGTTACACCACTTGGAATACCTATGATCTGCGGTCCCGGGGCAATAACAAATGGCATTGTACTTATGGAGGATGCCAATTCCCTTCCAAAAAAGCTGGTTCTGATCCTTTCAGTTGCCCTGGTATTGTTTGCCACTTACGTTATTCTTGTCAGCTCGGCAAAAATCTCAAAGCGAATTGGCGATACCGGAAACAAAGTCCTGATGAGGCTAATGGGCTTAATTGTAATGGTAATTGCAGTGGAGTTCTTTTTCAGCGGATTAAAGCCAATTTTAGCCGACCTCTTCAAATAATATCGAACCCCATTTGGATGGTGTCAATTCAAAAATGATAACTATATCCGAACAAAAAATCAAATCCTGAACCATCTGGTTTGTAAATCTTTCTCTCGGTGCTAAAATGAGTACTGCCGACTTCGGTATAATCGTAACTAACATTGTAATATTTTATTCCCAGGCTCATAGATCCGCGATCTGAGAAATTCGATTCAAATATGAATGAGGCGTGTGGGCCTAGGGCAGGTTTATATTTATATGTGCTTTCCTCTCCCCCTGCATCCGAAGCATCTATATACATTTTGCCTAAACTGTAAAAGCCCAAGCCTCCGCCTAATTTGAATCTGTAATAATTTCCCCCTTTAATAGGAATAATCAACGCCGGGGTTAGATTTAACACCATTCGCCCATAGGTTGCCTCTGCATTTTTCAGAGCTGGTGTTAATGAGCTACCCTGATAAAGCCAATCTGCCGATAAGTCAAAGAATTTATTGAACTCATAGCCATACTTGGCTCCAATTGAAAATCCACCGCCTGTGCTCAATTTGACATCATTATTTCTATCATCAACAAATAATATAATTGACTCAATTCCAACACCTCCACCAAAGGATAATCCTATTCTGGATTTTGGCTTAATAGTTGAAATCGGCTCAAATTCCTGCAGTTTTAAAGCTCCTCCTTCAATAACAGATTTACCGATAATGGAATCGACCAGTTCAATCTGTGGATTGCCCGACCAATACCCCATTTGTATATAGGATTTGATGTAGTAATTTTTACCGGGTTCGACATTAATCTTTATTTTTGCTTTTGTGCCCATGTCGCATGATAAGAAATATTCACCAGCCGGAGTTTGATAACTATAGTAAGAAGCGTTTTTCAGCCTGACTATTGGTTGATCGTCAGCGAAAATTTTCATCCTTACTCCTGAACCCATATAACTATTCAAACGATAAAAATAGATTGTTGCCAGATTATCATTTGTTGCATTTGCAGGTTCGTCCTGAGCAACAGCACTGTTAATAAGAAAAAACGATAAAACTAAGGTTTGAAATAAACTTCTCATAAAACATTTTTTAGAGTTTCTTCGATATTTGCGAGACAAGGCTTTGACTTTCCCTTCAAATTAAATCCAACTATTCTTGTATCCGGGTTCCCGGCTTAAAATACGATCCGCTTATCAAATTTACTTTTTTTTTAAACGCGGCAGTGATAATGGATGAGATTTTTTTTAATCTTTTAAGGCAGGAGGGTGAAAGAATGTATCATGCTATAAATTTCTTAATTGAAAATCCTTAATTATATTTACTCACTGAAATACTGAAAAATGAAAATTACACTTCTGGCCTTTGCCGGAATTATCATACTTCTTTCCTGCGAAAAGAATGCCAAGGTATTCGATCCGATTGACTCCTTCCCTGTTTCGCCTGGGTGCGAATGGATCTACACCTCGGAATCGCTTATGAAAATATTTGAATCATCCTCATCCAACAAAGTCATCGATGTCGACACAGTTCGTTTTTCAGTAAGGGTAAAGATCGAAAAAGACACCCTCCTCAACGACACCATGAATGTTAAGCAATTCGTTTCAACCATCGATAAATACGGATATATCTCAAAGCAATACTATTACAGCGACGCTTCAGGGCTCAAAGCCTATGCATATTCGCATTCCTCCAGCCATTCCTTCGCAAGAAAAAATGTTCTTAGCTTTAATCCCGTCGATTTCCTTCCTATTGGTGAATCCCTTTCTACCTCACAAACCGAACCTTCGATTATTGTAATTCAACCTGCTCCACGGTTAAACCTGAAATTCCCTCTGGAAATAAATTCCGCCTGGACTTATGCTCAACCTTTTGAGCCCCTGAATCTTCAGATCGACAAGAAAGTCATTGGCTATGAGTTTCTTAGGATTAACAACCTCTCCTATCCATGCTACATCGTTACGTGGATTTATTTAAAAAACAGCCTGTTCGATGGCACCAAAATTTACGACTGGATATCGAAAGACGGGCTTATTAAAAGGCAGATTACATATGAAAGGACGAACATTGAATCAGCCATGGAGGAGGGCTTGGAGAGTGTCCAGATTACCGAGACTATTCTGCTCAATGAGCTTTCAATAATTGAGTGACAGGGAAACGGGACCGAGTGCCAACTGAATTTAGCCAGCTGCATTTTATCCTTTCCATTTTTCCTTTTCCTTTAAATGCTTTATTCCAAATATTTTTGTTTCTGATCTTTTTTCTTATCTTGCAATACAAGTAGTTTTACCTGAAAAGCCCCTGATGAAGCAAAAATTCGAATTGGAGTACTCATTGAATACATCACCCGGTGTATTGTTCAGCCGACTTAGCTCCGCAAGTGGTTTATCGGAGTGGTTTGCTGATAATGTAAACATTGACGGAAACCTCTTTACGTTCTTCTGGGAAGGCTCTGATCAGCAGGCTGAAATGATCCATATGAAAGAAAACAAATCCATTCGTTTTCGCTGGGTCAACGACGAGGACCCCAAGGCCTTTTTCGAATTCAGGATCGATCAGGATGAGATCACCGGAGACTCCTACCTTACCATTACCGATTTCACGGAAGACAGCGAAAAGATCGACGCTGTCGACCTTTGGGACTCGCAAGTGTCAGAACTCAAACATGTGCTTGGACTCTAAGCCCAAATCCGGAAAAAAAACTTAACTTTGACCCCGTTTCCTAGCATCGGTGCCAATATGTTTTTACGGGTGAAAAAATTACATAAGCTAATACTGCAATCCTTTCTTGGACCCTTCGTCCTTACGTTTGTAATTGTTGTGTTCGTGCTGCTGATGCAATTCCTCTGGAAATACATCGACGATCTTGTGGGTAAAGGCCTTGACACACATGTTATTGCCGAACTCCTTATGTACACCTCTGCCAGCCTTGTTCCCATGGCACTTCCCCTTGCCGTGCTGCTTGCTTCGATAATGTGCTTCGGTAATCTGGGCGAGCACAACGAACTTCTCGCATTCAAATCGGCAGGCATATCCCTCCAGACAATAATGTCGCCTGTGATCGTAATGGTCGGACTAATCACGATCGGAGCTTTTTTATTCAACAACAATGTCTTGCCTTTTACAAACCTTAAAATGCGGTCCCTGTTGTACGACATTCAAAAACAAAACCCTGAATTGCAAATCAAGCCCGGACTTTTCGACAACACCATCGAAGGTTATAGCATTCGGGTAGAGGACAAGGACTCGCGCACAAGCCTTCTTAAAGGAATACAGATATACGACCACTCAGAACACCTTGGGAACATTGTTGTCACCATTGCCGATTCAGGGTATATCCGGATGACAAGCGACGAACGCCACCTGTTGTTCACACTCTATAATGGCTATACCTATACAGAGATGCAGAAAAAATCGAGGAACAAAAGGCAAAAAACATATCCCGCCCGACGCGACAAGTTTGAGGTTCAGGAAATGCTCGTCCAACTTGTCGACTTCGGTCTGCAGCGTACCGATGAAAACCTTTTTAAGTCGTCGTACCAGATGATGAATCTCTCCCAGCTTAAAAATGTTACCGACTCGCTAATAAATGAGATTCTTGCAAACCAGGTCGAACTCAAAACAGTAATAAACACAACCAGCTACTACAAGAACAAAACTTTTCTTTACAAGCCCGAAAAGTCCGATACCCTAATTCCGGAGAAGAATATTCTCAGTTTTAATCTCGACACGGCAATCCTTGCTCAGAACAGGGAAGAGCAGATCAGAATCCTTACCCAGGCTATCGGTTCGGTGCGCAACACCACCAACTTCCTGAACAACTCCTACATCACCCAGGACAACAAGGTACGCAGGCTCAGAAAATACCAGATTGAAACGCATCGCAAGTATACACTTTCACTGGCTTGTATGCTGTTCTTTTTTATCGGTGCACCTCTCGGCGCAATCATTCGCAAGGGAGGTTTGGGAATGCCCGTTGTAATTTCAGTGTTGTTTTTTATAATTTATTATATCATCTCTCTCACGGGAGAGAAATTTTCAAGGGAAAGCGTTCTGTCGCCTTTTACAGGCATGTGGGTTTCGACCTTTATACTTGTTCCTTTGGGTGCATTTCTTACCTATAAGGCTTCCAAAGACAGTATCATTATGAATACCGAAACCTACCTTAACTTTTTCAAGAAATTATTCAAAATTAAACAAACTGCAGAGTAACTTTGCAACCATGAAAATTCTTATCCTAAGCTCAAAAGTCCCCTTCCCTCCCAAAGATGGTGGCGCCATTGCCACCCTTGGACTGGCAAACGGGCTGGCCGGTAACGGTAACGACATCACCATGCTTTGTTTGAATACCAGCAAGCATTTTATCTCAAACGATGATCTGCCCGAGCGTCTGACCTCAAAAATGAGGATCATTACTGTATTCCACAACACGGAAATCCGGTTTTTCAGAGCCTTTTACAACCTTCTTTTCTCGGGGGAGCCGTACAATGGCATCCGTTTTATCTCCCCTCTGTATGAATCTGGCCTTGTTCGCCTGTTGAAAAGCGAGACCTTCGACATCATCCAGATCGAAGGTCCATACATGGGGTATTATATCCCAACAATCAAAAAGCACAGCCATGCCCGTATCGCCTTAAGAGCCCATAATGTAGAGCATGAGATATGGGCCCGTAAATCGGTGAACGAAACAAACCCTTTTCGCGCTTATTATCTAAAGGTCTTAGCCGAACGCATTAAAAAACACGAGACAAAAATCCTGAATAGCATCGACCTGCTGGTCCCCATCTCAGAAAGAGACCAAAAACTCCTTCTGAAGCTTAATCCCAGTTTGCGTTCCATTGTTACACCCGCTGGAGTGGATGCAGAGAACTATCCTCCCCCGAGAGACCCTGAATACCCCTCGCTTTTCTTTATCGGATCGCTCGACTGGATGCCCAACCAGGAAGGACTTATCTGGTTTATCGACAATGTTTGGCCAGAAGTCCACAAAGAGGAGAAAATACGCTTTCATGTGGGGGGACGAAATGCTCCTGCATGGCTTGAGAAGAAACTGATTATGAACGATATCGACTTCCATGGGGAAGTTGACGATGCATATTCATTTATGAACCATTACGCAATAATGGTTTCACCCGTTTTTTCGGGAAGTGGCATTCGTATAAAGATTCTCGAAGCAATGATGATGGGAAAAGCTGTTATTTCAACCCGCATCGGCTCAGAAGGAATTTCTTACACTCATGGCGAAAACATCATGCTTGCCGACGATCCTTCTACCTTCGCACGTTTTATAAGAGACTATTCATCCAATCGAAAGAAATACGACAAAGTTGCAAGCAGTGGCAGAATATTCGTTATGGAAAACTTCAATAACCTTGTATTCTGTAAAAACCTTGGTGAATTTTATAGACACAACCTGAAATGATTTTCGAAATTGTATTTTGGTTTTCAGTGGCCTTAATCTTTCATTCCTATTTGCTATACCCATGGGTACTTAAGGTCTTGTCGCGCAACAAGAAAGAAAATACCCTATGCTATGAGGCTGGCGATGATCTGCCTTTTGTTTCTATAATTATGTCAGTTCATAATGAAGAAATGGTTATCACAGAGAAAATACGAAGCATCTATTACACTCTGTATCCCCTTTCCAAATTCGAGGTACTGGTAGGTTCAGACAATTCTACCGACGGAACCAACCTGATCTGCAAAGTGTACTCTGAAAACTACGAGCATTTTCGTTTTTTCCCGTTTAAGGAGCGGCAGGGTAAACCCACCGTGGTAAACCGGCTGGTGAGAGAAGCCCGCGGCGATATCCTTATCCTTACCGATGCAAAGGTGTTCTTTGAGATTAACACGATTCACGAATTGGTTAAACACTTCAAAAATCCGGATATTGATATAGTGGGAGGAAACATCCTGAATGAGAAGACAAATCCGGAAGGTATTTCGATACAGGAAAAGGCTTTTATGAATCGGGAAATCAGAATGAAATACATGGAAGGCCTGATATGGGGAAATACCATGGGGATTTACGGGGCAATCTATGCCATCCGCAATAAAGCCTTCACTGCAGTTCCTGTGAATTACTCTGTGGATGACTTCTTTATTACCATGAACGTACTCCACAAAAAAAGAAAAGCAGTTCTTAACCTTTCTGCCATCGCCATGGAAAATGTGCCTGATGAACTTTCGACTGAGTTCAGGAGAAAGGTGAGAATTTCGGCGGGTAATTTTCAGAACCTTATTCACTTTTTCTCATGCCTTTGGCCTCCTTACTCCCCACTCGCTTTTGTTTTCGCATCGCATAAGGTAATTCGATGGATTGGACCTTTTCTGCTGATTCTGGCTTTTGCAATGAATCTGGTTTTAGCATTTCAATCGGATTTTTACTTTATCCTATTCGCTTTACAAATCGTTTTAAGCACTTTCCCTTTAATCGACCTAATTCTAAGGAAATTTAACCTGCATTCTGTAATTTTGCGGTTCTTTACCCATTTTTATGCCATGAACCTGGCATTACTGGTAGGCTTTTTTAAAAACGCCTTCGGGATTAAAACTAACATTTGGCAACCAACAAGGAGATAACAACGTGGAAGATATTAAATTAAACAGTATTGAAGAAGCAATTGAAGAGATTAAAAAAGGGAAAATCATCATCGTGGTTGATGACGAAGACCGCGAAAACGAAGGTGATTTTGTAGCCGCTGCCGAACTTGTTACCCCCGAAACCATAAATTTCATGGCAAAAGAAGGCCGAGGTCTCATTTGCACAGCCCTCACCGAAGAACGCTGCGAGGAACTGGAACTTGAAATGATGGTCGGCCGCAACACCAGCCTCCACCATACCGCCTTCACTGTGTCTGTAGACCTTGAGGGTCAGGGCTGCACCACCGGAATTTCCGCCAGCGACCGTGCTCTCACCGTAAGAGCCCTCGTAGACCCAAAAACCCGACCCGACGATCTGGCAAGGCCCGGACATATTTTCCCCCTAAAAGCCAAACGAAACGGTGTACTGCGAAGATCCGGACATACAGAGGCTGTAGTAGACCTTACCCGGCTCGCCGGACTGAGTCCGGGAGGCGTGCTCGTGGAAATCATGAACGACGACGGCTCCATGGCACGACTTCCCCAGCTGGCAGTTATTGCAAAAAAATACGGGCTAAAAATAGTCACCATAAAAGATCTTATCGCCTACCGCCTTAAATCCCAAAGCATTATCATAAAAGGAACCGAAGTGGACCTGCCTACCGAATATGGGCATTTCAGGCTAATCCCTTTTATTCAGAAATCAAATGGAATGGAGCATGTTGCACTTATAAAAGGCAGTTGGACAAAAGACGAGTCGGTGGTTGTGCGCGTGCACTCCTCGTGCGTTACGGGAGATATCTTCGGATCCAATCGATGCGACTGCGGCCCCCAGCTTCACAAAGCCATGAAGATGATCGACGAACTTGGCAAAGGTGTTATTATATACCTCAACCAGGAGGGTCGTGGCATTGGTCTGTTTAATAAAATCAAAGCCTATAAGCTTCAGGAAAACGGTGTCGATACCGTCGACGCCAACCTCCAGCTGGGTTTTAACGAAGACGAGCGCGACTATGGCGTGGGTGCCAGCATGATGCACGCTCTGGGTCTGGGTAAAATCAAGCTCCTGAGCAACAATCCCGTCAAACGCGCAGGAATCCAGGGTTACGGTATCGAAATCGTAGAAAACATACCCCTTATTATCGAACCCAACGAGCACAACAAATTCTACCTTGAAACGAAAAGGGACAGGATGGGGCATTTCCTGAATATTGCGAGATACGAAAAAGGAGCAAAAGAATAAAAGGAAAGCGACTGATTGACTGCAATCTAACGCAATTGAGCGAGAAAAATTCAGACCCATTAGCCGACTCGTGTTTTGAGAATCAAACCCACATTATGAGCATCTACCCAACTTCCACTGAGCCTCGCCACCCGTTTCCAAGAATTGTCTACATGGGAACCCCTGAGTTCGCGGTTGAGCCTCTGAAAGCTCTTCTCGCTGAAGGATTCAATATCGTAGCTGTGATCACAGCCCCTGATAAACCCGCTGGAAGGGGAAAGAAGGTGCAATCGTCTGCTGTTAAGGTATTTGCGGTGGAACAGGGTATACAAGTGCTTCAGCCCGAAAAGCTTAAAGACCCTGGGTTTCTCGAACTGTTGCAGAATCTGAAGCCCGATTTGCAGGTGGTTGTCGCCTTCCGGATGCTCCCCGAAAGCGTATGGAAGATGCCCCCGCTAGGGACCTTTAACCTGCACGCCTCGCTTCTGCCCCAGTATAGAGGTGCAGCGCCCATAAACCACGCCATCATAAACGGCGAAACAGAATCGGGCGTGACAACCTTCTTTATCGACGACAAAATCGATACAGGTAAAATCCTGTTCCGGGAAAAAGTTGAAATCCCCCTAAATTATACTGCCGGAGACCTCCACGACAAACTCATGAATACCGGGGCAAAACTCGTGGTAAAAACCGTTGCCTCCATTATCTCGGGGGATTGGAAAGAAATACCTCAGGATGCACTTGTAAATCCCGGCGAAATCCTTCACGAAGCCCCAAAGATCTTCAAGGAAAACTGCCAAATAAACTGGAACCACAAGGGACAGCAGGTTCAGAATTTCATCAGGGGACTAAGTCCCGTGCCCACCGCCTATAGCTGGCTCACAACCGACGACGGCCCGCTCCTGAATGTTAAGATATTCTCCTCTTCCTATATTCCTGAAAACCATTCTTTTGCTCCCGGAACCATCGTGATCCCGGATAAGAAAACGCTCGCTGTAGCGGTCAAAGACGGGTATATTTCAATCCATTCCCTTCAGCTTCCCGGAAAGAATAAAGTTGATGCGCCCAGTTTTTTAAACGGGTACAAAGACATTTCCCGGTACCGTTTCGTTAATGAGTGATCTGGACATGGAAGTGCCTCGTTTGAAATTTATGAAAATAATCAGGAAATTCCTGTACGAATTAAGAAGATCAGCTGGTAATCGTTGCGCAATCTATTATATTTCAATAAAACTCTGAACCCTAAAGCTCTCCTAATGAAAAAATTCATCCTCCCTTTCCTTTTTACATTTGCCATTTGTGCGATATCCGGCTGCACCCAAAAAGACAATACCCCATCAGATCAGCTTGTTCAGGCCTATTCGCAGCAAATACCCCAACTGGTAAACGAGGGTGAGACCACCAGGCTTCTGGTAAACGGCAAGCCCTTTCTACTGATCTCCGGGGAACTCCACAATTCCACCGCAGGAGGGTTTGAGTCGATGAGGCCGGTATGGAAGAAACTGGCTGATAAAAACCTGAACACAGTTATCGCAACGGTTTCGTGGGAGCTTATCGAACCAGAAGAGGGTAAATTCGATTTCACTTTGGTCGACAGCACCCTTGCCGGAGCGCGGGAAGCCGATCTTAAGCTGGTATTGATCTGGTTTGGGAGCTGGAAAAATGCCAGTTCGGTCTACATCCCCTCATGGGTTAAGAAAGACTATGGGAAATATCCCCGGGTGAAAGATGAAAACGGGATTCCCCTGGAAATCGTATCAACTTTTGGAACCGCAACCTTAGAAAAAGACGCTGTTGCGTTTGCTGCGCTTATGCGGCATATCAGGGAAGTCGACAGCCAGGAACAAACCGTAATTATGATGCAGGTTCAGAATGAGGTTGGTATTCTCGATCATCTTGGGAAAACTCCCGGCAACGCGCGCAGGGATTTCTCCGAAGCGGCTAATGCAGCTTACCACGGGCCTGTTCCCGATAAGCTCATGCAATATATGGTTGAAAACAAATCCAATCTCTTCCCCGAGCTCCTAAAAGTATGGTCGGAAAACGGTAACAAAACTTCTGGAACCTGGGAGGAAGTTTTTGGCAAAAGCAAACTGAAAGTTGGGCAGGAAGATTGGAAATTCTACTCCTTCTATACAGAAGAGCTTTTTATGGCATGGAACTATGCGAGCTTCATAGGAAAGGTGGCTGCTGCAGGGAAGGAAATCTACCCCCTGCCGATGTACGCCAACGCCTGGCTGAAACAGCCATTCACCTATCTGCCCGGAAAATATCCATCAGGAGGACCTTTACCTCAGGTAATCGATGTATGGAGAGCTGCAGCACCTTCAATCGATTTCATTGCTCCCGATATCTATACCGACGAGTTCAAATGGGTTTGCGAGGAATACACCCGCAGCAATAATCCCCTTTTTATCCCTGAAATCCAGGGAGGGAAGCACAGCGGACCCAGGGCATTTTTTGCCTTCGGAGAACATGATGCGCTTTGCTTCTCGCCTTTTGGCATTGACAACGAACGCTATTCGGAAAACGATCCTTTTACTGAAACCTACGGGGTTTTAAGAAATATGACGCCTATTATTCTTGAAAATCAGGGCAAAGGTACTATGAGAGGAATATTGGTGGATCTAAACTCCCCGGTGCAGCAATTTGAATTAGGCGATTACCGGATTGAAGCCAAATTAAGAGCCGGCGAAAAGACGGATGTTGCAGGTGGCATTATCATCCAAACAGGTGAGAAGGAATATATATGTGCAGGCAGCGCGCTTGACATATTTTTCATTTCAAAAAACGACTCCATGCGCATTGGTGTGGATGCCGCTGACGAGGGAATCTTTGAAGACGGCATATGGGTTCATCAAAGGCGACTGAATGGCGATGAGGTGCATGCCAGTACCTGGGCGGGAACCGGAGTAATTCTTCCGGAGCATAAAGTCTCGATTCAAAAGGTTTCGATTTATGAATATAGATAAAGTGAATTTTTTGAAAGTGCTTGCTCAACACCCCATAGAAGCCAGAATGCACAAGCCATAATTAATACTTGAGTAAATATTATTTTGTACCTTTGAAAAAAGTTCAAAAATGACAGTCTCTGATCTAAAACTTAAAATCTTCCGACAAATAGATTCACTAGAAAAGAATCGCTTAGAAAAGCTATATGGAGTCCTATTAAATTACACTAATGAAAAAAAGGGCCTGGACGATTGGGAAAGATTGACAGAAGAACAGAAGCAAGGCATTTTTGATGCGATAGAGGAAATTGAGTTAGGCAAAGGTGTTACCAACCAAAATGTTATTTCCAAAATTCGCAAGAAGTATTCACATGCCTAAGCAAATTATTTGGTCTCCATTATCTGAGAATGACTTTGTGTCCATACTTGATTATCTTCAAAAAAATTGGGATAAAAAGGTTGTGGAAAATTTTATTGAGATTACTTTTTCGGCAGTTTCTCAAATTTCAATTAATCCAAAACAATTTCCATTAATTTATAAGAATAAAAAAATCAGGAAATGTGTTTTGACTAAACACAATACTTTATTTTATCGCGACAGAAATGATTTTGTCGACATATTAAGGATGTATGATAACCGACAAGATCCAAAAAAATTAACATTTTAATCTTTTCTGTGACTTGAACTTTAGATGTTTATAATTTTAATAATTGCATCAGCCCAATCATCTTTATCGTTCAGGCTTTCAACCAATAGTAGCTCAGCCCCACCCTCTTCCTTAAAGAGCTGTTGGTATTCATCGCCAATTTCAACAAGGGTTTCAAGGCAATCTGCCACAAAGGCCGGTGCCACAACTAACACTCTTTTGCTGCCCGAATGCGCAAGCTTTCTCAACGTGCTGTCGGTAAAGGGTGTCAGCCAGTTTTTGGAAAGTCGCGACTGGAAAGATGTGGAGAATTTTTCAGCCGGCAGCTCAAGCTTAGCCGCCAGTAACCGGCTTGTTTCATAGCAGGTGGCTTTGTAGCAAAAACCTCCGTGTTGGGGAAATTCATCCGAACATTTGCATTGGTAGCAATCCTGGTCGGGGTGAACCTTTTGAATCTGCCGCATTGGAAGCCCATGATACGAAAAAACGATATGGTCGTACGTTTGCGGCTCATATTTCCGGATCTGTTTCACAAAAGCATCGATGAATGCCGGATTTGAATAAAACTGCCCTACAAACCGGATCTCAGGAATTACATTCCAGCTTTTAACCTCGTTCAGAACATATTCGTGAATAGAGCCTGTGGTTGCCGAGGCGTAATGTGGGAATAGCGGGAAAACGACAATCTGCTCAGGGCTTTGGGCTTTTATCCCGGCTAATACCGATTGCAAGGATGGATTTCCGTAACGCATTGCTCCAACAACCTGGTAATCCTTACTTACCCTGGATTGGACCTTGTTAGCAAGGTTAATGAGGTTGTAAAGCAATGGCGAGCCTTTGGGAGTCCACAACTTCTTATACAACTTTGTTGATTTAGGAGCACGGAACGGAACAATAATGAGGTTAACAAGAATCTTACGCAGTAACCAGGGCAAGTCAATAACGCGCTTGTCGTTGAGAAATTCCGACAAATAGCGACGCACCTGAGGGACTTCGGGTTTGTCAGGTGTACCTGTGTTAATGAGTAAAATTATATTCTTCGCCATTTTTAAACTGGTTTAAACCCTATTTACTGTGAATCAGCATTTCAGCAATTTGCTTAGCCTGTTTCACCCGGTCGGCCATTCCAATGCCATCTCTGATATTCCCGGCAAGAATAAGTCCGGGATACTTTGCTTCAAGGGATTTGATGCAGTCGAGCCGTTCCCCGGTAGATATCTCATATTGCGGTATGGCTTTCGAGTATCGGAAAACGCGAAACAGATCGGGTTGAGTTTTCTGGAAGAGTGTTTCTTCGACTTCTTTTAAAACCAGCGCTTTAATCTCATCGTCGCTCTTAGAAATCGTGCCGGGATTTTTTACTCCCCCGAGAAAAACAGAAAGAAGCGCTCCCTTTTCGGGTGCTCTTCCGGTGAAAATCGCAGAAAGGAATAAAATGCCCAGCACGCCCCGTTTTTCTTTCGAGGGAACAAGTCCACCGAAAGCATCGAGGCTTGAGCCTTTCCAGTTTTTGTATCCCAATGCAACCTGTACCACACCGGCATACTCGAGACAGGTAATTGGCTTTAACGAATTTTCAGAAACAAAGGGCAAAAGCGCTGGCAACTCGTAACTTCCGATGGTTGATACAACCACAGGCGCATTTGCCTGATATCGGGTCCCGTTTGAGTTGGAATAAGAAACTGTAAATTCAGTGTTGGCCGTTTCCACACGGGTTTCAAGCGCACCCAAAACAATATTTTCCATGCCCGTCTTTTCAGCAATTGAAGTGGCAAGATTTCCCAATCCATCTTTAACCGAGAAAACCTCACGGGTAGCTTTTTTCTCCAACTCAGTTTTCACCTCGCCCTTTTTCTTGATGGAGCCTTTTATAAAACTGCCATAGTTCTGTTCCAAAGCGTAAAGTTTCGGAAGGGCATAACGGGTTACCAGTTTCTCGGGGTTTCCCGCATAAATACCCGAAATAAAGGGATCTACGGCATAATCGAGAAAACTGCGCCCCATTCTTCGAACCACCATTTCGGCAATGGATTCATCAGGGTTATTGCCAGGCTTACGCAATGGCTCTGCCAAAATCCTGAATTTGTCTTTAAGGCTGAAAAGCGGGGTTTTCACGGCTGAAACCAATCCGGCAGGCAATGCATGCCATTTCCCGTTTTTAAGGATGTAACGCTTTTGCGCTTTGGGATTAGCCGTTTCAAGGGTGCAATGGTCTTCCATATCGGCGAAGAGCTCCACCAACTCGGGAGTAGAAAGCACCCCGGTATTTGGACCCGTCTCATAAATAAAGCCCTGCTCCGAAACAGTTTCAATTACGCCACCTACTTTGTCAGCTTTTTCAATCACAAGTACTTTCTTCCCGCTTTTCTTCAGGTAAAAAGCCATCGTTAATCCGGTAAGTCCTGCTCCAATAATTATAACATCAACATTTCGGGTATCCATCTTACTAAACTGTTTTGGAATAGGTTTGTGTCTTTATCTTGTACTCTTTATCGAGGGAGGCGGCTATATTACGGATGAAAAGCGTGCCTGTCTCGGTAACCTCAATGCCATCAGAGGTATATGCAATAAGACCATCATTGACAAATCCGTTTAAAACACCCTCGTCGAATTTAACCGAATTTTTCAGCTCTTCGGCTGGTAGGTTCATCGATCCTGCGATTTGCGAAAAGCTGATTCTTTTGTTGCACATTAACTCGGTAATAAGTTCGCGGGTATGGATCTGTTCGGCGGAAAGGATGTATCCTCTCTCCACAGGCAGATTTCCCTGTTCAATGCAAGCGATGTAATCGTTGTTCTCCTTCATGTTCTGGCAATACCCCTGCTCCAGCTGACTGATCGCAGAAACCCCGAAAGCATATACCTGTCCGGTTGTGCGACGGGTGCAGTAACCCTGGAAATTCCTGTGCAGACTTCCTGCTTTTTCGGCGAGGTACAGGTCATCGCTGGGCAAAACGAAGTGATCGAGACCGATGGGCTGGTAACCCGCATCTTTAAGCATCTGGTATCCTGTGAGGAACATTTGCATTTTATCTTCGGGGGATGGGAGTCCTCTCTTTTCAAGAATTATCTGATGCTTTTTCACCCAGGGGACGTGCGCGTAGGAGAATGTTACCAGTCGGTCGGGCCTGATCGCAATAGCCTGTTCGATGGTTCTTGAAAAAGATTCTACCGTTTGTCCGGGGAGTCCAAAAATAAAATCGAAATTCACGTTTATGTCACCTCCTGATTTCTTAAGGTAACTGAACAGCTCTGCTGCGGGAATTGCTGAAGGCTCGCGGTTAACGAGTTTAAGAATTGCATTGTCAAAATCCTGGATCCCCAGACTAAAGCGGTTGAACCCTGCAGCTAAAAGCGCATCGATATATTTGTAATCGAGGTAGGCTGGATTGCACTCGATAGCAATCTCCGGCTTGTCGACAAAGGAAAACTCTGAGAACAGATACTCGTTCAAACCTTTGATATATCTAACATCCAACGAATTTGGGGTTCCTCCCCCGTAATGAATCTGGGTTACTTTCCGGCTTTTGTCGATATGTTTGGAAACCATCTCTATTTCCTTGTGCAAGGCATCCATGTAGGGCTTAACCAAATCCCCCTTACCAATGGAGCATGCATTGCACCCGCAATAGTGGCAAATCTTTTTACAAAAGGGGATATGTATATAAAGTGCAATATTCTCGGGCTGTCGGTTGTTCGACTCTTTAAGCATGCCGAGGTAATCGGCTTTAGTAAAAGCTTCGGTAAACTGGTTTGCCGGGGGATAACTGGTATATCTCGGCACCGGCACATTGTATTTATTTAATAACTCATCAGAGATTTGCATACTCTTTTTCTTTTGGAAGTGAATAAAAAAGGATTGCGAAGGTCAACAGACAAAGAACTATTTCAATGGCAAAAAGCCCGTTGTAACCCACAGCATCCCCTATTTTGCCGCTTAAAACGGCGATAATAAGACTACTGAGGTGCGTAATCACGATCTGAACCGTAAAATCGGTTCCCTCCCTGCCCTTTCGCACAATATCCATTGAGGTAGTAAAAATCGCAACCGTTGATAAGCCATAAGCTCCCCAGAGCAGCCCAATCCCTATATAAACCATAAGCAAGGTAGAGACCGCCAGCGTCATGAAATAAAACCAAGATGCTGCGGACAAGCTTACGAGCAAAAAGATATGCATCGAGAGTGTCCTGCCAACTTTCTTCACAATCAATCCTCCTGCCAGTGCGGAAAGTGCACCGATAGAAGTTCCGAAAACCCCCGACATCAGGCCTATCTGTTTTACATTGTATCCCAGATCAACCATATAAGGTTTGAGCATTGTAAGGATACCAATGATACCTGAATAGTAGAAAACAAGTATTAAAACCCGCTTGTGTTTTCCTCTCTCGGCGAAAAACCTGTATATATCCGTAAGACTTACCCGGGGCCGGACCTCGCCCTCGTTTTGAATGGGTTTGCGGTAAAGCAATAAAGGCAGTATGGCAAAAACCACAAAAGCTGCCAACAAAATCAGCAAGTTTGTCCAGCCGAAATAATGGTAAGCAATCAACAACAATCCGGTTCCCACAAGGCTGCCCACAAAGCTTCCCGCCGATTGCATGCTGTTGCCGAGGCTTCGTTCCTCAGGCTTAAGCTGTAAAATAGCATAAATATCAACCGCGATATCCTGGGTAGCCGATGCAGTGAAAGCAACTACCATAAGGATGATTATCAGTTTGAAATCGGTCTGCAGATCAAAAACCCCAATGCTGAGAATTACCAGCGCGTAGAATATCTCAGAAACGATTATAAGTCTTCTGAGTTGCTTTGTGCTTCTTGCGTTGTTGTCGACAAGCGGAGCCCAGAGAAACTTAAAGATCCAGGGTAACTTAATCAGCTGAAGCAAGCCAATCGATTCGAGTGAATAATTCTCCTGCCGCATAATAACCGGAATTACGGTGGAGAAAAAGCTCATCGGAATCGACTGAGCAATGTACAGACTGAATAACACCGGAAACTTATGCCAGGCCCTTTCTTTCATTTACTAAAATTTTAACGACAGGTTCACACCCACCTGAGCAGGTCTGCCGGTCTGAACATATTTATTACCCAATGCCTCAAAATAAAAGGATGCATATTCGGTGTTAAGCAGATTTTTCGACCAGATGTCGAATTGAAAGGACTTTCTTCCAAACGAAATCTTCGCATCGAGCAATCCATAAAACTCTTGCTTATGGGAATTTTCCTCGTCCCAGAAAATCTCGCCGGCACCACGGTACAAAAGATTCAGCCTTATATTATCGAGGACGGAGTTATCCTTTAGCTTTATTGATCTGGAAGCCTGCAAAGATATTGTATTGCGCGGAACATAAGGTAAATAATTGTTATTATGATTGGTTAACGAATCAACAACATACGAAAGGAAGGTTGCATGGGTGTAACCATAGGCTGCTGTAAATTCATATCCTCTCAGGGGAATTGTTTTTAACGACACTTCGAGTCCCTTGCTGGCTGAATGTCCGGCATTTTTGAGCATTGATCCCCTGCCACTTGGAACCGTTTGGTAAATCTGCTGATTTTTCCAGTCTATATAAAAAAGGGCAACATCGGCATACAGATGGCTTTTGAGCAAAGGGGTCTTCACTCCAAATTCGTAGTTCCAGGAATATTCAGGGTCAAAAGAAAGATCTTCCGGCCTTTCGAAGGTCGTGTTGAAGCCACCGGTCTTATATCCCCGGGCAATGACAAGATAATAATTGCTGTTTTTTACTTTGTAATTTATAGCAAGTCGAGGAATTACTTCAACCGATTTCAAAGCGGGATAAACTGTATCCGCCAGATTTGCCTGAACTCCCTTGAGATTCCTGTCGTACTGATAATCGAGGAGATCCTGCTCCGTATCAAGCCTTATGCCGCCTGTAATGGCAAGGTTTCTTACAAGAAAATCAGAAATCGTAGATTGATGAAACGCTGCCATTCCTTTGATTACATGATCATACGACTTCACATAACTCATTTTTGACGCATAAACATCCACATCCACAACATTATCAAAACCCTGGTAAAAACCATATCCTCCAAAGAGCCACTTGTATTTCGGGTCACCGCTGGAACGCATTACGATCTCTTGTGAGAGCATGTTTTGGTTTTGAGTCTGGGAAATAAAATAAAGAGAGTCGGGGGTGAAATCCTGATCAATATCCTGAATATCGTCCAGATATTGAAAGGAGGTTGTTGCAACCATCTCATATTTGTTTCCGGAATATTTTACCAGCAAGGCATCCGAAAACAAGGTTCTGTTATAGGAACTGTATTGGTTATAGTTGATTTTTTCGGCCACATCGAGTGAATCGTTGTAGATTGCATAAGGGTACCCCCCTTGTTTGCTGAGTTCGGAGCCAAGGATGTTTTCAACGCTCAACTTGTCGGAAAACTTATAAATCAACCGGTTGCGTAAACCATAGGAATTAAGTTTGTCAACCTGATTGCCCGAGTACTGGTTTGTGAAGAAACCATCGTTGTGTAAAAAATTCAATGCAAGGGAATATCCGAACTTGTCGTTGATTTTATTGTAGTGGCCTACATTTGCAAGGTAGCTTCCATAATTTCCGGCTGAAAGATTCAAGTGGGTTCCCTGGTATTCCAATGGGGAAAGGGTGACGATATTCACAATGCCGCCCATCGTGTTTCGGCCAAAAAGGGTTCCCTGTGGGCCCCGGAGTACCTCAATACGCTTGATATCAAAAAAGTCGAAATCGAATGCAGCCTTTTCGAAATAGGGTACATAATCGACATACAAACCAACAGATGGTGAATTTATTCGTGAGCCGATTCCCCTAATGTACACAGGGGATGTAAGCTTGGAGCCATAATCGGGCATAAAGAAGTTGGGTGCAGTGGAGGATATATCGCTAAGGGTCTGGATCTCATTGTCGCTTATGCTGCCGGAGGAAATTATGGAAACCGAGGCGGGTATCGACTTAAATGTTGTATTTTCTTTGGAACCGCTAATAACAAGCTCTCCCAGGTCTATACGCCTTGTGGTTATGCTGTCGTTAGCAAAGGTAAATTCCTGCGCTCCTGCTTTTACATTGATAAGCATCAATAAAACAAAAAGATATCTGCTATGCTTTCTCATAAAAAAATGATTTATTTATTTGCCTGTAAAACTTCAGTTTTAATGGGACAACGAAACCGCAATAAATCCTAAGGGATAAAATCGCAAGCTATGTCCGACGAAAGGTATTCCAGAATAGCAGCCTGCAAAAATCAGAACTTCTTCTTCCCAGTTTTGGGAATATGGAGAAAGATTTTTTAGGTAAGCGCAAATCATGCAATGATCCACGTATAGAAGCTGCCTCAGCAAATAACAGGAGGGGGGCGGGAGTATAGCTTATTTGGAAAGCAGTGGGAACAAGGTTCCCTTTCGGCAATATTATGGGGAGAAATTATGAAATGTTCCTGAAAATCAATAATTGGCTCAGCAATGTAAGTGGTTTGCTGGTGGGATTTATAATAATCCTCATAATTGAATGTGTCGTCCCCGATTGTTTCATTCAGATCCTCAGCAAACTCCTGCACAATATCAGGTACAATGTCATTTTCAATGTCTCGCGGCTTATTCAGGGCATAAACACCAAAATACAACATATACATGAATGCCATGATCAAAATCGGCAGTCCTGTGAAAAATGAACTAAAAAAAAACATTCATTTAAAATTATGTCGCAAATTAAAGCAATAAATCCTAATAATGGAAATATATACGACAATAATACAACGTAAAGCGAATACTCAATAAGATCGGAATCAGACTTGTCATACTTTCGCAAAATACTGATTTCTACTATTTCCCATTCAGGAATGGCATCTACTCATCAAACTCAAACCTAAGTTCGCCTTCCTCCTCATCCGGCAAAAATTTGCTTTCCTTTTCTACCATTGGTTTTACGCCAGGGAGTTGTTTTCGAAGTGAAATTTTATCTCCGGCTTTAATTTCAGTACCTGGAGCCAAAAGGTTTTTTCTGTATAGCTTCTCTGTTTTCACTGCATACTTCTGCGATATATCAGCCATGGTCTCCCCTTCCTTCACTGTGTGCCAGTCGTTACCAACTTCTGCCTTGTTTCTTTTGGGCTGCAGGTAAACAATTTGTCCGGTTTTCAACTCCTGATCTCTTGCAAAATCGTTGTATTTATAGATTTCAAAAGGCAATAGATCAAACCGTTCCTGAAGGCTACTGAAGTTTTCCTCCGGCTTGACGATAATGTATTTCACCCGGTTTCTGGTCAGAATTTCACTTTCTTCGCGCACCCCGCTATTTTGAAGCTTTTCTTTCCTTCGTGCTTTCCGCGTTTCGGCCTCCTCTGCACCCTCAAGGTCGTACTGATGAAGTCCATTGTCCTCGATGATCTTGATAAGTTTGACTGCATAGCTTGTGCTGGTTGCATATCCTGCCTTTTGCAGTCCCCGGGCCCAAGCCTTATAATCTGTTTTCTCAAGCTCAAACAAAAAGCTGTATCGGGAACCACTCATCAGGAAATCCGAATGATCCTGGTACGACTCATATACCGACTTGTACTTTCTGAAACATTCTCCTTTATGGTCATCGTCGTGGTAAACTGTGCCTCCT
Organism: Bacteroidota bacterium; assembly: GCA_020047715.1. Lineage (GTDB taxonomy): Bacteria > Bacteroidota > Bacteroidia > Bacteroidales > JACJXF01. The sequence continues at coordinate 25,152 of JAIFNN010000186.1, forward strand.
TTCCAGTTGCTGTGGCACTTGATCCCAAAGTGGTTATTGGCCTTTTTTGCCAGGGAGGAATTCCCATTGTTCGATTCGAGCATCCCCTGTGCCAGAGTGATACTTGCCGGTACTCCGCTCCTAAGCATCTCCTTTATGGCTAAATCTTTATATTCCTCGATATACAATTTCCTCACATTAACCGCAGGACTTTGAGCACTTGCAGGACTTCCTGAAAATACTGCGATCATGAATATGCCTGCTATTTTCTTCCAAATCATAAGTTCCATAATTACTTCACAAATTTAAAGTAACAAACGTGATGTTTTGGATAAAATTACTAACATTATAAACCTAGGGGCAATGGGGGTGTGAGACTGACTCTCACCGAGCTTTGATTTTAAAGAATGCTTACATATACCTCATCTCATAAGTTAGAAAGCTTTTCTGCTGATCTTTTAACTGCGTTATCCCCTGAAAAGGGAAAATCCCTAAACATTTTGATAAGTCCCAAAGTTTTGCTTATTTGGTTGAAGAATAAAAGCCGATGACAAAAAGACAACTCATAATTGAATTCAGCGAATTCAAAAGCCTTTCAGAACTTTCTCAAGCCGATCAGGAATTGGTAGCAAAGGCAAAGGAAATCCTCACGAATGCTTATGCCCCATATTCCGGTTTTAGCGTGGGGGCAGCGGTTTTGCTTGCAAACGGCAACGTTATAACTGGTAATAATCAGGAAAATGCAGCTTACCCTTCTGGCATTTGCGCCGAAAGAACCGCGATCTTTTATGCTAACGCACAGTTTCCGGGCATGGAAGTAAAGGCTATCGCCATTACGGCAAGTGTTAACGGAAAAATCATAAATCAACCCGCTTACCCTTGCGGCGCTTGTCGGCAAGTGTTGTTGGAAGCCCGCAACAGAACAGGCAAACCCATGAAGGTGATCCTGGCAGGAAGTGAAAAAATTGAAGTTGTAGGCGATGCGAGAGATCTTCTCCCGATGCCTTTTGAGAATCTTGATTAATTTATGAGTCAGCAAAAACATTCGAAATTTCCTGAGCAACTTATTTTGTCAGAAAAACCCCAAAGAGGTCGGACTCCGGAATCGGGGCTTCGATGTAAATCTCTTCTTTTTTAACGGGATGCACGAACCGAATGCTTCGCGAATGCAGGCTAATTCCTCCATTTCGGTTGGACCGGGCGAACCCGTATTTCAAATCTCCCTTGATTGGGCAGCCGATATGTGCCAACTGGGCTCGAATCTGGTGATGCCGGCCGGTGTGGAGTTCAATTTCAAGCAGGTAATAGTTGTCAGATTTCCCAATAACTTTGTAAGAAAGGATTGCTTTTTTTGAATCCTTTACTTCCTTATTGTGAATAAAGGCTTTGTTTTTTTTGTTGTTGCGACTGATGTAATGTTCAAGTAAGCCCTCATCGGCTTGAGGTTTCTCCTTAACGATAGCCCAATAGATCTTGTGTATTTCCCGACTTTGAAACATCTCGTTCATGCGTGCCAAAGCTTTGCTTGTTTTGGCAAATACGACCACCCCACTTACAGGACGGTCAATCCGGTGAGCCACCCCGAGGAAAACCTGACCAGGCTTCATATCCCTCTCTTTTATAAAGGCTTTTACCTGCTGCTCAAGGG
>JAIFNN010000180.1 GCA_020047715.1 Bacteroidota bacterium
CCGGCCTCGCCTGCAGCCCCAACTGTTAGTAATGCCGCGCCTGCAAATGCCTGTCCGGCAGTTACCATAAATCTCACAAGCCTGGTAACCAGCGCAACCCCAACCGGCGGCTCAATACTTTATAAGGCTGCCAATAACCCATTAAGCTTAAATGTTGCCAACCCTGCCGCTGTTGGCACTGGCAATTACTATATATTCTACCAGAACCAGAGCGGTTGCTACAGCACAGGAACCCTGGTAAGCGCAACAATAACAGCTTGCATCGATCCCGATATTACCCCTACCCTTACGGTTAGTCCTAATATTATGCATGGAGTCACCAATTTCAACCTTACCGTCAAGGTAACGGAATTGAACATGGTAAGCACCAGCGGACCTATTGTGGTAAATATCCCAAAAGACTCCAGATGGCAGATGCCCGATGGATATGTCAGTTCGCTTGCAATCCTTGGAACCACAGCACTGAACAACAGTTCCTGGACCTACACCTCCGATGCCACCAACCACATTTTCACCACATCGGCTGTAATTTCGGGCGGGGGGTTCTCATGCTTTGGGTTCAGGATAGCGTTTAACCCGGATATTTCCAGGGGAGAATTTACTATCACCTCACAGGTTGTCTCGGGTGCCGGGGGAGAAACGCAGGTGAGCAATAATGCCGATTCGGAGCGACTGGACTATTTTCAGGAATAGTTGGGGTCACTGTATTGAGAAAATAAACACTGTCTGGAATTGGATTTTTTACCGGACAGTCCGGCGCTGGAAAGTGCTCATTGGAACATAAACGGCGACTTGTGGAAACTAAAGCCTGCTGAGAGTTTTGTGAAGGTTTTGATAAAATTAAAACGATTAAAAATATCTATATGCAAAGAGTTTTCTACCTCCTGTTCCTTATATTATTTCCCCTCGTGCTTCAGGCGCAGAACTCCAATGGCAACTATAATCCCTATGTAAGCGGAGGAATCATCAGTCCTTCGCCGCTTCTGCCTTTGGAGGTAAACGGTACCGGAACTGTAAGTTTCAATATCGGCAACACGGGCAGCGATCCGCTAACTGTCTATCCGGATCAGTATATCAGCCTAACCCTCTCCCTCTCCTTTGGAGTACCCGACAACGCGAACCCACTGGCGGCTATTGGCGGTTCATCCGCAGGACTTTTCTCCTGGAGCTACAATGCCGGCACATACACAGCCTTGCAGACTTCAGTAATCCCCGCAAATTCTTCCGGCACCATTACAATTGCTTACAAAGTTGCACAGAATTCGCAAACCCCCGGTTCAAACGGCTTCAACGTAAATGTTACACCGGCTCCCTACCAGACCACCAGCAACACACAGAACGACGACGCGGTTAGCTCGTATACCTACACCGAATTAAAAGACTTTGGCGATGCTCCGCTTAGCTATGGCTCTGCCGACCATATTATTGACTTTACAAATTACCTGGGTGTTCAGGTCGACGGTGAATCTGCCAATCAGCCCTCCACCCTTGCAAATGCCGACGACGTCAATGGCGTTGACGATGAAGATGGAGTAAGTTTTCCGGCTCAAATTAGAAGAGGCGAAACCCTTAGTATTCCCGTTACGGTTGTTGGACTTGGTTACATAAATGCATGGATCGACTGGAACGGAGATGGGGATTTTGTTGATGCGGGAGAACGGGTAACAACAAATTTTGGCCGTTCCGAAGGTGTTCATAACCTAAGTGTTGCAGTACCTGCTGATGCCATTATAACGACTCCAACCTTTGCCCGGTTCAGGTTTTCGCAGGCAAGTATTTCCTCCCCCATTGGCTCTGTCCCGGGGGGTGAGGTTGAAGACTACCGGATCACCATATTGTGCGCCCCTCCCCTTGCCACACTTTCGATTAACGATCCCGACAGAATCTTTTGCGCCGGTACCAGCGTTACTTTTACTGCCGGCGGAGGTACCAATTACAACTTCAGGGTTGGAGGAGTTTCCGCCCAAAACAGCAGCTCAACAAGTTTTGTTACCAGTTCACTTACCAACGGACAGGTGGTGGACGTTATCGTTACCGATGCAATCGGGTGCGCTGCCACATCCACTGGAATTGCCAGTACTGTTAATCCCCTGCCTGTTCCAACCCTATCCATATCGGACCCCGACAGCGCCTTCTGCGCAGGAACAAGCGTAACCTTCACCGCCGGAGGGGGATCCAGCTATAATTTCAGGGTAGCAGGATTAAGCGTGCAAAACGGAGCATCGCAAAGTTACACAAGCTCTTTGCTTACAAATGGCCAGGTTGTTGATGTGATTGTCACAAATGCCAGCGGATGTATAGCTACCTCAGGAGGTATAACCAATACCGTTTATGCACTTCCTCTGGCAACCCTCGCAAGCTCCGATCCCGACAATATTTTCTGTGCCGGCACCAGCATTACTTTTACAGCTTCAGGGGGAACATCATACAATTTCCGGGTTGCAGGTGTATCAGCACAAACCGGAGCTTCGAATACCTTTACCAGAAGTACCTTGACAAACAATCAGGTAGTTGATGTAGTAGTAACAAACGCCAATGGTTGTATCGCCACATCCGCCGGCATAACAAACACTGTTAATGCCTTACCCACGGCTAATGCCGGAGTTGCTTTAGGCGCAATATGTCAGGGCAGCACCTCGGTAGCACTGGGAGGCAGCATTGGAGGCTCAGCCACAGGTGGAACATGGTCGAGCCCGGCAGGCGGAACATTCAGCCCAAACGCAACTACCTTGAACGCGACCTGGACTCCACCCGCAGCCTATAGCGGAACGGCTACACTCACCCTAACAACAACCGGAGGCAGCTGCGGAACAACATCGGCAAGCAAAACACAGCTGGTAAACCCCAGCCCGGTTGTCACTATAAACACCCCGGCTGCAGTCTGCTCGCCCGCCACGGTAAACCTTACACTTCCGGCGGTAACAACCGGAAGCACTGCAGGTCTCACCTACACCTACTGGACGAACCTGGCCGGAACAACCCCCTATGCAACGCCTTCCGCGGCCACAAATGGAACGTATTACATCAGAGGCACTGTGGCTGCCACCGGATGTTCCGACATCAAAGCCGTCACGGTTACGGTTAACCCAAGCCCATCGACACCCGTGGTAAGCGTCATCGATAATTGCAATGGCACCTCCAGCTTATCGACACTGGCAACCGGCTCTTTGTTATGGAGCAACGGATCTACAAGCCCGAACATCACAGTAAGTACAGCAGGGATTTTTACAGTAACAACAACCTTAAATGGATGTACTAGTGCTCCGGGTAGCGCAACCGCTGCACCAAAAACAGCGCCCACACCCCCGGTGGTTATCACTTCCGCACCGGTGAATACCTGCCCTGCAACAACAATAAATCTGACTTCGCTGGTAACCAGCACAACCCCCGCCGGAGGTTCCGTTCTTTACAGGACAAGCAATAATCCCCTGGGATCAAGTGTAGCCAACCCCACTGCTGTTGGTGCCGGAAGCTACTATATATTTTATCAGAACCTGGAAGGCTGTTATAGCACAGGCAGAGAGGTTGTTGTTGTAATTAACTCATGCCCGGCCGACCTGACTCCCACCCTCACCGTTAACCCCAACATTATGCATGGGATTACCAGTTTTAATCTTACAGTAAGGGTTACCGAACTGAATTTGATGAACACGAACGGTGCCATTACGGTACATATTCCAAAAGACCCGAGATGGTATCTCCCGGATGATTATATTCCCTCGCTAACCATCATAGGTACCACTCCCCTAAACAACAATGTCTGGAGCCATTCATCTGATGCAATCAATCATATCTTCACAACATCGGCTGTAATCCCGGCGGGAGGATCTTCGACATTTGGTTTCAGGGTTATCTTTAACCCGGGAAGCTCAAAAGGGTTTTATTCAATAACCTCCCAGCTTGTTTCCGGGGCTGGAGGAGAAGTTCGCGTAACTAATAATGCAGATTCGGAAAAAATCGATTATTTTCAGCAGTAATTAAAGAAATCTTGCTAAATTTAATTTTGGCAAGCCGGAAATCGAGAAAGAGTAAGAGCTATAATTGTATTGATTAAATGCAAGTCAACATGAGAAGGATTATATATGTGTTGTTCTTTATACTTTATCCCCTGATTCTGAATGCCCAGGATCCGAATGGCAATTACAACCCATTCGTCAGCGTCGGGAAAATCAGTCCTGCCCCCCTTTGGCCTCTGGAAGCAGACGGCAATGGGATCGTGAGCTTCAATGTCGGAAATTCCGGCCTCGGAGATCTGGAGGTATTTACTGATCATTTCATTACATTAACCATTACCCTATCATACGGATTGCCTGATAACGCGAATCCCACAGCTGCAATCGGTGGTTCCTCTGCCGGATTGTTCAACTGGAGTTTTAACACAAACACATCCACATACAGCGCAGTGCAGATCGCGACCATTCCCGCGAATTCTTCAGGCAGCATAACAATCGATTATAAAGTCAGCCGCAACTCATCGACCCCCGGCTTAAACGGTTTTAATGTAAATATTACTCCTGCCCCATACCAGACAACAAGCAATAAACAGGTTGACGATGCTGTCAACTTTTATACCTACACCGAGATACGCGATTTTGGCGATGCTCCATCCAGCTATGGTTCGGCGGATCATATTTTGGATTTTGCGAATTATTTAGGCGCCAAGCTTGATGGAGAAGCGGCCAATCAGCCCTCAGCTACTGCAAATGCAGATGATACAAACGGTGAGGATGATGAGGACGGAGTTATTTTCCCATCGCAGCTGCACCGAGGGGAGAGTTATAACCTTCAGGTAACCATAGTAGGTGCAGGTCGGCTAAACGCATGGATCGACTGGAATGGCGACGGCGATTTTGTGGATGGGGGTGAGCAGATCACCAGTAATTTTGCAAGTTTCGGGGGAGTAGAAAGCCTTCCGATTACCGTACCTGCGGATGCCATTATTACAACGCCAACTTTTGCAAGGTTCAGGTTTTCTCCCGGAACACTTTCCAATGCCGGCGGATCGGCCATTGGCGGCGAGGTAGAGGACTACAGGATTTCCATTTCCGGTTCTGTACTTATTCCCACAGTGCCCATGGGACTAACAATCACTTCTTCAACACTAAATTCGGTGAGCCTTTCCTGGGATGCTTCTACCGACAATATTGCCGTTACCGGTTACAGGATTTATCGCGGGGGAGTGCTTCTCGGAACAACCACAGCTTTGTCGTACACAGATAATACCGTTAGCATCGGGAACTACTACACGTATACCGTAACGGCTTTCGATGCGGATGCTAATGAGAGTGAACCTTCTATGAGCGTTTCGACCGATATTAACGATATAACTCCCCCTACAGTGCCAACGGGACTCGCAATAACATCCTCTTCGGAAAACTCGGTAAGCATTTCATGGGATGCGGCAGAAGACAATGTTGGGGTTAAAGAATACCTTGTATACCGTGGGGGTTCTCTTATGGAAACAGTAAAAAGCCTTAGCTTCACTGACATCACGGTCTCACCCGGAAATTCATATACCTACACGGTTTCGGCTATTGATGCGGCAGGCAATGCCAGTGCGCAATCGCAGGGAGTTACAGCAAATATAACCGACACCTCTCCCCCAACCACTCCAGGTGGACTTGCAGTTACATCAACCGCAATAAGCTCAGTGAGTATTTCGTGGAACGCGGCATCAGACAATGTTGGTGTGACCGCCTATCGTATTTACAGAGAAGGGATAATTTTAGGGACAAGCCTGGCATTAAGCTTTACCGACAGCGATTTAAGCCCGGGTTATTCATATACCTATGCTGTTTCGGCAATCGATGAAGCGGGTAATGAGAGTGACTTGTCTGCTGAGGTTACTGCAAGCCACGATGATACAACTCCCCCGGAAAAACCCACAGGTCTTCAGGCTTTAACCGTTTCCGCTACCGGCTTAAGTCTGGTCTGGGACGAATCATCAGATAATATTGGGGTAACAGCCTACCGTGTATATCGTGCCGGAGATCTTGTCACAACAGTCAATGCCCCTTCTTATGAAGATAAAACTGTTTTACCCGGAAACACATACTCGTATAAGGTTTCAGCCCTTGACGCAGCTGGAAACGAAAGTCTGCATTCTGACCCGCTCACCATAAGCATCACGTCTTCGGAGTATTTGATAGTCAGTAAATTGTCTGTTTACCCAAATCCCTCGAGAGGAAAATTCGTAATCGAAATAAATGAGAAGTCGGGGCGATTCAACCTTGAGATCGTTTCTGCAAACGGGCTTACTGTTGCGCAAAACATCATAAACCTGAGCGAATCGGAAATGCCTTTAACCTTCGACACCCTGGAGACGGGCATTTATTACATCCGGATCTTCAACAATGAGCGGATTTATTACGGCAAGCTGATGATTTTAAAATAGTTGATGAGTCATCTGTTTTACATTTCCAGTTTGCTTCTTGTTGCACTGGCAGTGTTGGCGTCAATCTTCCTTAGAGATGGAAAGTGGCTGGTGTTTATCACCAAATTTGCTTTTTTATTTCTTTGAGGAACACCTTTACCTTATCTATTAACGGCAAAGCAATTTTTTCATCATAATCAAACATATCCCCGTAATCTCCTTTTTGCCTATAATCGAATAACTTAGTTAAGAGTTTGCCGTGGATTTTATCCATTTTTCCTGTCTTAATAAAATGAAGTCCAAATTGGGTTCTTGCACCATCATGGGATTGAGTCTCAATACCATGCTTGAGTAGCAGGGCAATCACTGAATAAAAACATGCATAATACAATCTATTTATCACAGCATTCCACCTTTCATTATCCGCTAAAATCAATGCCTCATCAAGTGATTCTTCAGCACGACGAAACCGATATTTTATATAGTCATCTCTATTATCAGTTGTCATAACAATATCCCCTCCCTATTAATGTTTTTATAAAAAGGTGAATCTATCAAAGTGCTTTTCCAATAATCTTTAGGATAAATAAAAGTCGAAATAATTTGTCCTGATTCTAATTCAATATCGTAGAGTTCATCCCGAAAATTATCCTCAATCTCGTTTGTTACTCTGGTAGCATCCACTAGAATCAAAATGTCCCAATCTGAATCCGGACGAAAATCACCTCTAGCACGAGATCCAAAAAGATAAGCAACAGCTTTTGGATCCTTATTATGGATTGTTTTGGTAATCTTATCTTGTATCAGATCTTGATCCATTTTTTATTGTTTAAATACCAAAGGTACATATTTCTTATTGAAACCATAATGCTCACAACCACTTACACCGACGTTTGGCACATTGCCTGGATTTATATGATTTGTACTCTGATTTCGATTTATAAAAATTAAACATTGTTGTCCGATCAAATATTCATTCAAAATATAGGCCAAATCCTTTTAGAGAAGATTTTGCTCTTCCAATTTGCGTTTTTTTAATCTTTTTAATTCATCTTGCAACAATTCATCATTAGCTATTAGATACCCAAACAGATAACTCTCTTCCACATAAAAAAATACCATCAAACCTTCTTGATTTTCTTGCCCGTCGCACTGATGGTCATATCGGTCTTAATTTCGTAAACCTGAGGGATCTTGTACATAGCCAGGTGTTTTGAGCAATGTTCTATGATGAGTTCCCTTGTAACCGGAATTATCTGTTCCTTCCTCACCTGTACAATGGCTTTAAGTTTTTCTCCTTCTATCTCATCCTCAATCCCCTCGATTGTACAATCAATAACATCCGGAATTTCAAGGATAACGGCTTCAATTTCTTTGGGACTGATTCTTTTTCCGCGTACTTTGATAATCTCCTTTGAGCGGGCCGTTAAAAATATATAGTCGTCATTATCAACGGTTCCCAAATCGCCGGTATAAAGCCATCCATTCCTGATGGCGTTGCGGGTACCCTCTTCATCTGCAAAATAGCCCATCATAATATTCTCACCTCTGGCAATTACTTCGCCGGTTTCTCCGGGAAGGACATTTTCTCCCTTTTCGTTCACAACTTTCAGTTCTACTCCGGGAATACCCTTTCCCATAGAGCCTTTTTTCATCTCGTACAAATCAGGTGGAAGATAGGAAAGTCTGGCAGTGGCCTCTGTCTGCCCATACATAACAAAAAACTTAACCATGGGCTGACTTGCGCGGAATTCATCGATAAACACAGTTGCAAGTTTTCCTCCGGCTTGGGTAACATACCTGAGATCGGGAAAATGGGTTTTCTGAAACGTCTCCGACTTCCTGAGGATGATCTGAAAATGGCTTGGGACACCAGCAAACCCGGTGCATTTGTAATCGATGAGGTTATTGAAGATAGTGCCCAAAAATATGAAAGAATTGTTCAGCACAACCGATCCCCCTACTCTAAGATGGGTATGCAAAAGCGATAAGCCGTAACAATAGTAGAATGGCAGCACCACGAGCATGCGGTCGTCAGGGCCAAGTTCCAGATATTGAATAATTGAGGCAGTATTTGCAACCAGATTTTTGTGGGAAATCATCACCCCTTTGGGCTTTCCTGTTGATCCAGAAGTAAATATAATTTCAGCGCAACGTTCCCTGTCAAAATCGTTTTCAACTTTCAATAAAGGAATTTCAGCTGCATAAGATTCCATGGTATCCGGAAAAACACAGTTTAACGATTCCACCGGAAGTTTTCGTGTCAGGTCTTTGGTAAGAAAAACCAATGCGGGTTCAGTCAGTCCGACAATAAAACGGAAATTCTCCTCTTCAATAGCAGGATCAAGGGGGATGCAGATGTTTCCAGACTTGAGGATTGCCAAATAAGTTTTGAGAAAGAAAAGATTGTTGTGCGAAAGGAGCAAAACATGTTTGTTACTCCCAATTTCATTTCTCAACCAAGAGGCCAGGCTTAAAGAGGAGTTGTAAAGTTCTTTAAATGAAACATCTTCTTTGCCAACCAGGAAAGGTTTCTCAAGTTGCGAGCTGTTTTGGAATAAGTAATCGAAGGAGTTCATGGGTTTGGGGTTTCAGGGTTTCAATGTTTCAGAGTTTCAGGGTTTCAGGGTTTCAATGTTTCAGGGTTTCAGGGTTACAGGGTTACAGGGTTTCAATGTTTCAATGTTTCAGGGTTACAGGGTTTCAGGGTTACAGGGTTACAGGGTTTCAATGTTTCAATGTTTCAAAGTTTCAGGTTTACAGGGTTACAGGGTTTCAGGGTTACAGGGTTACAGGGTTT
>JAIFNN010000132.1 GCA_020047715.1 Bacteroidota bacterium
TATTCAGATGCAAGTTGTGCATCTTTCAGTATCAGAATGTCAATGTTGTTAATGGTATTGAACAAAAAGTGCGGGTCTAACTGAGATTTTATCAAAGCTAATTCCATTTGATGATTTTTAGAAGTGAGTTCTTCCTTGAATTTTATTTCGCTGTACCAAGTAATAAAACCTTTGATAATAATACTCATTACTCCGGCAAAAAGGCCAATCAGTGCCATTGAAAAGAAAGGACCGAAGCCACTCGCAAAAATCATTTTTGTACCGAATAATAATGATATTAATGCTCCAACAAGTGCCGAAGCAATCGAGATAAGAACTCCATAGAGAAATGAAAGCCCTATTTTTCTTGTTTGAATATACTTTGGAAACAGGAAAAAATAGAATAAATAAAACGCGCAAAAAGAGGGTAATACCGCAAACGGTATTCCTATTTTAATAATGTATCCCAAATTCGGGCCCGAAGAAAATCCTTGCGTTGCTGCAACAATAATGAAAAACAACAGTAAAAAATAAGCGAGCCAAAAACTAATATGAATCACAATAACAAATGACCTTTTCATAATAATCAGATTTAAAATTTAGCTTAAAAGTCTTGGTTTGTTTTGTGAGAAACAAAAGTAATCTGCAAAATGAACTATTTTGTCTGTAAAATGTGATTTTATAAAAAGGAAATCAAGATTTACGGTTGTATTATCGCACAATGGTATTCGTTTTTGTTTTGGGTGCGGTTGGGCAAAATAATATGTAGTATAAAAGTGTTGGCATTTTTGTTTCAATATTTCTTATTGCTCGCATATTGCGAAGGTAATCAATTAAGAATTCAGGACAATGCTTTCATTAAAACACTTTTTTACCATTGGGCACAAAAATCTATACATCCAACACTATTCCACACCACCAAATCCTCAATGCATGGCACAAAAAATCATCTAAATACTACAAGCATAACATTTATTCTAGTTGCATCAGATTCTTCAAAATAAATCAGTTTGTATTGGCAGATTCAGCAAGCAAATCTATCAACCGAAATTAGAAAACCAAATTCCCCCAAACTAATAGAAAATATTTTTTATCTTGCAAACTTCAAATCGCTAACCGAATACAAAACTCAACCAAATAACCCTTACAATGGATCGACACAAAGCTTATTCCGGCAAGCTCAAAAATCTCAACACAAAACTCAGTGCATTTAAGTTTACGCCCAAAACAATTTTCATATTAATGGGTATTGCATCTACTTTGTGGTTTCTGATCAGGGTAATTCCAAAGCCCACACGAGCCGGATATCCCTGCATGAGAGCGGCTGCCCCTGTGATGTCGGGCTTTGTTATTTACCTGGTGACGCTTGCCGGGACCGTGGTGTTTTTCAAAAAAGCCTTCTCCCGCTTTAAACAGGGGCATTATCTGGCCGCATCCTTTGCCTTCGCCTCTTGTATAGCTCTGCTTGTGGCTTTCAATATGAACGACTCTCAGTCCTTGTTCTCCGCTCCTCAGGAAGTTGCATGGGATAAAGGCGTACTGCCCGAAGGCCCAAACAATCCCATGGGAACCGGATTCGGCATCTTCCCCGGCCGGGTTGTCTGGGCAAGAAACCCTGCCGCCACAAAAGACAACTGTCCCAATATAATTACCGATGCCTATTTCATGGCAAAAAACAATAACCAGTTCTCCATCAACAGCATGGCCGACAAAGCCATTGTTGCATTGGGGGGGCATTCGAATGTAAAAAACTCATGGGATGCAATCTTTAAAAACTTCAACAAGAAAAAAACCGGATTGGAAGTTGGGTACACTGCGGGCCAGACGATTTTCATCAAGGTCAACAACGGTCAGGCAGGCTGGGCAACCAACTGGACCGACCTGTCAGAAACAGGCACAACCTCCTCCACCGGTTTAAAAAACGCTGCAATGTCAAATACTACTCCTGCCACAGTTCTGGCTCTGGTTAGGCAGCTGGTCGACGATTGCGGGATCCCACAGGATAAAATTTACATTGGCGAACCTATGACCCATGTTTACAAGAGTCTGTACGACGCTATTCACCCCAACTATCCGAATGTTAAAATACTCGATAAGGAAGGTTATACAAATCTGGGCCGCACCAAGTCAGCCGGATGGACAGGCAACGTTATCGTTTATTCCGATAAAGGAAACGAAATGGCCGATGCCGTAAGCGACAATATGATGAAGGAAATGTACAATGCCGATTACCTTATCCCGGTTGCCGCTCTGAAAGCTCATGCCCGTGCCGGAGTTACCACGATAGCAAAATTACATTTCGGAACTCATGGTAATCACGAAGGCAAATTCGATTCTTTTCACATCCACGACGGACTGATATCCACCGAAGGCAACGATGTTATGAATTCAGGACTTCGTGGCTCTTATGGAATGTACCGTGTTTTAACGGATTTATTGGGTCATGATAAACTTGGTGGCAATACAGTTTTGTATATCGTAGATGGGCTTTGGGGTGGCATAGAAGCTACTGACATGCCCGTTAAATGGAAAATTTCACCCTTCAACAACGATTGGCCCAGCTCCCTCTTTATTTCTCAGGACCCTGTTGCCCTGGAGTCGGTATGCATCGATTTCCTAAGAGCTGAGGCAGATTTGAACTCCGCATTCAAAAACAGGCCCTTCTTCCCTGCTGTTGACGATCATCTGCACCAGGCAGCCGACAAAGCCAATTGGGCATCGGGAATTACCTACGACCCGGAAGGTGACGGCACACCTATGGCTGCAAGCTTAGGGGTTCACGAACATTGGAATAACAGCAGCGATAAGGAATATTCGAAAAATCTGGCAACTGACGGAAAAGGTATTGAACTCTATGAAATAATCGATACGGTTACAGTGAAACCACTTATTGGATTAACGGTTAAAAATCTTGCTTTCCAGAGCATTTCTGTCTACCCGAATCCCTGCACAACCCGGGCAGGTGTTACCTTTACCCTTAAAAATAACGCTTCGGTTGAATATCAGCTTGTTTCCCTCGACGGAAAACTTTTGTATTCGTTCAATGAACCCGGCTTGCTCATGGGAAAACATACGCATGAATTCAATACGGAATCCCTGGGTTCGGGTATTTATGTGGTGGTTTTGAAATCGGTTAGTACGCAATCAACCGATGTCAGCACAATCAAATTATTCGTTAAATAAATCAGTACGAAGTTTAGAGCTTCAAACAGATCTTACACAGCCTATACATTAAAAAATACAACAGAAGAAAAAACGACACATGAAAAAGAAACTCCTATACCTCAGCTTGCTGTTTTCAGCATTGATTTCGTGCGAAAAAGACAAAGATGACAAGACCGAGGTTTTCGCCGATCTGAACAATCGCCAGATTACAGCCTTAGCCAGCGATGATACAGACAGACTTTGGGTTGGAACCGATACCGGATTGTTTAAAAGTGTAACAGCGGGATATGAGTTTATCGATATCAAGCTTGAAGGCGCGGTAACATCGCTCGCTTTCGATGAAGTCAAAAATGTATTGTGGGTGGGAACAAACCATGGGCTCTCAAAAATAACTCTCAACGGAAGTTTGACAAACACAGATACAATTCATGGTGGAAAATTAAGTAACGACACTATTACTTCTGTTTACATTAATTCCAGTTCCGATGTATGGTTTGGAACTGCAAAAGGAATAACCTTGAACCGTTCCGATATCTGGCAAAAGGAGAAGTTCAAAAAAAATCTTTCCGGCACCATTACGGCCCTTGCTTTTGAGAAGATCGGGGTGAATTCCATCGCCTGCTGGGATGGCGACTGCTACTTTGCCACCAACGGACAGAGTGTTTACAGAACTTTCAACTGGGACGAATCGGCCGACGCTTTTACCGGTGCATCGCAATTATTGTATCCCTATAACGGAGAGTCCTTAACCGACACCATGCATGTGGTTTTTGTTGATTCGAAGGGTCAGCAATGGTTTGGGGGGAAGGAAGGTCTTCAGGTACATATTGGCCACGACCCGAAAATGGACAACACCTCATTCTACAACGAGCTGGTTAGCCCGGTTGTACGCTGCATTGCAGAAGACAACGACGGTAAAATATGGGTTGGTACCGAAGGTGGTATTTCTGTTTACGACGGCTCAAGCTGGGTCGACAAAACGGCAAGTCTTCCCGACCCGGTTGTAACAGCTATCGCCTTTGAAAAGGATGGCAAAGCATGGATCGGCACGAAAAAGGGACTTGTAACAATCGAATAAGAATTCTCAACCCTTAGTTCTAAACCCTCCGCAGCCTCAATTCCCTTTTGCGGAGGCAGTTTTATGGCTGCAGCAACTTAATTTATTATAAAAATGGGAGTTGCATTCCCCTGGAACCAAAACTGTTGCTCTTGCCCCTGCTTCTATATCCCCTCCGTCAATTCAAAAGCACCCTTCACCAATACTGTGCAAGAGTCGTTCTCACACAGTATTTCAGTAAGGTCCTCCCTCACCTGTCCCAGATTTACATATCGTTTGCCGAACACAAATGTATCGGTGTCACTGCTCTTAAGCACGTAAACGAAACTCTGGCCTCCTTCGTTAACAACAGCCTCGTTTGGCAAGCCACAGGATTTGCGATGATTAACAATAATCTCAGCATCAATGTACATACCTGCAACGAAATCCATTGCTCCCTGATTGGTTATTTGTCCGTTAACAGAAACCTTTCGTTCCGTTCCTTCAACGGATTTCCCTACCCGTTTTACCGTTCCTTCATAGAAATTGCTTCCAGCCTGTGTTACCCGGAAACGAATATCCTGCCCTTCTTTTATTTTCATTGCGTCAGCCTCATATACAAAGAGAGAGAGATGAAGCTGGTTGTTGTCAATAATCTCCAACAGTACTTCACCGGGCGACACAAACATACCCCGGGTAAGGTTTTGCACCGAAACAAAGCCATCGATTGGAGAAACAATATTTATTTGTGAGACAATTTCACCTTCCAAAACTTTAGCCGGATCGATGGTGAGCATTTGCAACCTCTTCCTGAGTCCTTCATGCTTGACCTTCATGCTTCTATAATCGGATTCGGCTTTGGAGAAAACCTTTTGCGATGCAATATTGTCCTCAGCCAGCGACTTTTGCCGCTCATACTCCGATTGAAGATAAGCCAGTTGATGGGCGGCATCGGCATAATCCTGCTGCATCTGGATAAAATCGGGATTCTCCAGGCTTACAACCACCTGTCCCCTCTTTACCCTGTCGCCCGTAAGCAAAGGGCTATAACTCACATGGCCTGCAACAAACGCGCTTATCACAACCTGACTTTGAGGAGGCACCTCGATGAATCCGCTGGAAAGTACTTTATCGGTAAAATCATATTCCATCAGCTTTCCGGTTTGCATGCCGGAAGTTTCAAACTGGGCACGCGTGAGAATAAGTTGAGTATCCTCATTAAGGTTTTCTGTTTCGGGGGATTCTGTCGTTCCGCTTTTGCACGAAACAACTGCGAAAAGAACTCCGACGAATAAAAAAAGAAATTGTAAAAATCTCATCTTCTTGTTTTTTAAAAATTATATTTCCAAAAGGCCCTCCTTATTACAAGCTTTGTTGAGTCACTCTTTTGTTAACCGACTCATGTAAGGGAGGTAGGGCAGCTCTTACAAAAAATTGTATTCCAGCACTTTCTGGTTAAGCTCATTCAGGTTGTCGAGGTAGTTGATTTCAATATCCCGGGCCGTTTCCAGACTTTGAATGAGAATGAAAAAGTTTATCTCTCCGCTTTGATAGCTTTTCCAAGCAGTTCGAACGATCTCCTCCGAAAGGGCTTTGTTGCTTTTCTCATAAAGCACTATAGCTTCTTCCAATCGCCTTATTTCGTCTCTTGTCTGACGTATACTGGATTCAAGATGCAGCCTGTAATTGACTTCCTGGTTAACTCCAACTTCTTTCTCAATTTTAGCAGCCTGGATTCTTGCGTTTTGCGCTCCGAAAAACAGGGGAACTGCTATCCCGAGCTGATATCCGGGATACATCATTGCGTTGGGACCGGTGTTCGTACCCTGAAAATATTCAAAATTCAGATCCGGCAAGAGGCTGTTTTTTTCGAGTCTGATTTTCGAAAGGTTCATATTGTTGTTTTCCTCGAAATACCGTATTCCGGGATGATTCGACAGATCAGGCTCAACAAGTTCGAGACGCATCAGGGGCTGTGCTGCCACAACCAGAGCAGAATCGATTTGCAAAAGCTTCCCCAGCTGCTCGTAAGCTGAGTTGATTTCGATCTGAACCTGATTAAGAAGGGTGCGCATTTGTTGGTTTTGGGATCCTGCAGTGAGGTTTTCCAGATAATTGCTTTCACCCGCCAGGTATCGCTTATTCACGGCATCGGCAAAACCTGCATACAAGGTGTCGAGCAAAAGAAACTGCTCCTTTTTGTTTTGCAGGTATACAACTGTTGCGAAGGCCTGCGAAACTTGCTTTACGAGCTCCTTCTTTTTTATCCCGAGGGATATTTCCGCCATTTGAAGTTCGCTGCTGTTCATTTTTCTACGGGCTGCATAAACAGTAGGAAACTCAATGCTTTGCTGCACGCCGAAAACTTTCAGGGGTATTCCGTTTGCAGCCTCATTGTTCTCATCAAAACTATGGTAAACCGAAGTCTTTGGAATATCCCATGCTGTTGACCTGAGTTTTTCAGTCTTGTCGCGCATAAGTTCATCTGCCTTAAGCTCATGGTTGTTTTCAACAGCAATTTGCACCGCTTCGGCCATTGTAATTTCCCTGCCTTGGGCCATGGCCACAGATCCAGTGAAACCAAGTAAAATAAGGATCATCCCGATCTTACGGTGAAGCTTAAAGGGGAAAAAACTTATCCGAACCACATCCGAGAAAATAGCATAAAGCAATGGAAGAGCAATCATAGTAAGCAATGTGGAGGTTATCAGTCCGCCAATAACAACCGTAGCCAGAGGACGCTGCACCTCAGCACCTGCAGAGGTTGAAATAGCCATCGGGAGGAAGCCGAGAGCCGCTGCGGAAGCCGTAAGCAGCACGGGCCTAAGTCGCTGTCGTGTAGCTGTGAGTACCCTCTCGCGCATATCGGAAATCCCTTCGTCTTTGAGCTCCTTCAGGTGCTCAATAAGAACAATTCCGTTAAGAACAGCAATTCCAAACAAAGCTATAAATCCCACCCCGGCAGAAATGCTGAAAGGAAGGTCGCGGATCCACAGCAACAAAACGCCACCAACAGCTGCCAAAGGGATTGCGGTGTAAACCATAAGAGCTTCCTTGAAAGATTTGAAGGCAAAATGCAGGAAAATGAAAATCAGCAGCAGGGCAACAGGCACAGCCAGAGAAAGGCGGGCTTTGGCACTCCGAAGATTCTCGAACTGGCCGCCATAGGATACCGAATACCCCGGTGGCAGCTTGAGTTTTTCATCAATAATTGACTGTACATCCTTTACAACCGACTCCAGATCCCTTCCCCTGACGTTAATACCAACAACAACGCGGCGTTGGGTATTGTCGCGGGAAATTTTGGCCGGACCCTTGTCGTATTTTATTTCAGCAAACTCCTGGAGGGGTATTTTATTCCCATCAGGCAGGTCAACATACAGCATGGAAAGATTCTGGATGTTTTGGCGGAATTCCTTATCCAAACGAAGAACCAGATCGAAGCGCTTCTCTCCCTCGAAAACCACTCCGGCAGATTGCCCGCTGAAACCCATGGACACAATAGTATTCATGTCCATAACATTGAGTCCGTAGCGGGCTAATTTGGCCCGGTCGTATTTTACAGTCATTTGGGGAAGGCCCGCGGTTTTCTCAACAATAACGTCTGACGCACCTTCTACCCCATCAACCATATCCTTGATTTCGTTGGCTTTACGATTGAGAATCTGAAGATCTGCACCATAAACTTTAACTGCCAGATCGGCCCTCACACCGGTAATAAGCTCGTTAAACCGCATCTCAATAGGCTGGGTAAACTCAAATTCCACGCCCGGGATTACCGATAATGCCTCCTTGAACCTGTCGGCCAGCTCGTCCTTGCTGTTTGCCGAAACCCAATACTTGCGGGGTTTAAGCTTTATAATTATATCCGATTCCTCCATCGACATCGGGTCGGTGGGTACTTCGGCAGCACCGATGCGGCTCACCACCTGATCTACCTCAGGGAATTCATCAAGAAGGATTTTCTCGATACGAGTGGTTATTTCAATGGTTTTGGTAAGTGAGGTCCCGGTTCGTAACACAGGTTGAATAACAAAATCTCCCTCATCCAATGTCGGAACAAATTCACCGCCCATCCGGGTAAAAAGGAAACCGGAAAAAACGAGGGCGGCAAGAGCCATTCCCAGAATTGATTTCTTGTGATCGTACGACCAGCGAATTACCGGTGAATAGGATGCCTGCACAAATCTCATAATGATCCGTGAGATGTTCCGTTCTCCCTCTTTTGTGGGACGAAGAAACAAAGTGGAAGCAACCGGCACCCAGGTCAAGCAGAAAAAGATTGCCCCAACCAAGGCAAAGCTGAAGGTAAGTGCCATGGGCTTGAACATTTTGCCTTCCACTCCGCTGAGAGACAAAATGGGTATGAAAACAATGAGTATGATAAGCTGACCGAAAATGGCAGAATTCATCATTTTTGAGGCCCCATCGAAGGTGATCTTGTCCATAAGCCGGATTTTGCCTTCACCGGTCTCTCCATCGATCTCTGCCTTCTGGGAATTAATTTTCAAGGCGATGAACTCAACGATGATTACCGCGCCATCGATAATGATCCCGAAATCGATAGCACCAAGACTCATCAGGTTTGCATCGATACCGAAGATGTACATTAAGGAAAGGGCAAAAAGAAGGCATAGCGGTATTACGGAGGCAATCACCAGGCCCGAGCGGATATTACCCAAAAGAAGCACCACAACAAAAATAACGATAAGACAGCCAAGAATAAGGTTTTCGGCCACGGTGAAGGTTGTTTTTCCGATTAACTCGCTTCGTTCGAGAAAGCCATTGATATAAACACCTTCAGGCAGTGTTTTCTGGATTTCATCAACGCGCTTTTTCACTTCCCCAATAACTTTTTTGGAGTTGCCGTCTTTAAGCATCAT
>JAIFNN010000028.1 GCA_020047715.1 Bacteroidota bacterium
TATCGAAGCCACACCCTTGTTGGCTAACATTGCTCTGCATCTCGAGGACCTGAGATGCATGTTCGGGGCAAAGCGTGTGCTTTCAAAAGAAACCCTTAACGCGAGCCGGAACCAAACCTATTTCAGCAATTCCAAATTCTCCGACGAATTCAAAGTTAGCTTTCAGCCCATGAAATTGGTAATTTCCAAAATGGCAGGATGCTTTATAAAAGATCTTCGCGAAGGCTGGTTCGACAAGAGCTGCAAGCGCTGGAGAAAGCCCGGCTGAAAACTTGGACCCGGCTCTTATTACTTGGGGCTTGGGTAAAACCCCCGTTGACAGCTTTTAAAATGATTCGTTTAACGAGAACTCATTCGCGTCTGCCGACCTAAAGATAGCCTTCAGCTCCTGAACCGTTCCATATACTTGGCTATATACTTGCCTATAATGTCGAACTCCAGATTCACTACCGTTCCGGCCTGTATCTGGTGGAAATTTGTCATCTCATAGGTAAACGGTATTATTGCAACCTCAAAGGACTTGTCTTTTGAGTTCACAACCGTCAGGCTCACACCGTTGACGCACACCGAGCCTTTCTCAACCGTAATATAGTCTGACTGTGCGGGTACATATTCAAAGCGGTAGTACCAACTCCCTTCGGCCTCCCTGACTTCAGTGCAGGTAGCGGTCTGGTCCACATGTCCCTGTACGATATGGCCGTCGAGCCTTCCGCTCAGCACAGCGCTCCGTTCCAGGTTAACTTTGTCGCCCGGTTTCAGCAGGCCCAGGTTCGACTTGTCAAGGGTTTCCCTGATGGCGGTGACGGTATAGCTACTATCGGTTTTTTTTACCACGGTAAGACATACCCCATTGTGGGAGATGCTTTGGTCGATCTTAAGTTCTTTCACAAAGGAACATTCCATGGTAAGGTGAAGGTTTTCCTTTTCCTTTTCCAGCTTAATTACTTTTGCGGCTTCCTCAACAATTCCTGTGAACATGAGCTTTGTGGGTTTTAGTTTCACAAAAATAGCAAAAACTGTTGCTTTTCGGTTTCTTTTGCTATTCAATTTGTATTTATCTTATCTTAGTCCTCATTATTTTATAGTATTCATCCTATGAAAACTTTTACCCCCCGGGAACTGGCACTCCTTATCGCAGGCTTCTTCGCCATACTATTTGGCGGAAGTATATATTTGTTCTATCTCTACGACCCCAAGCTTATCTGGCTTTTTGCGTTGCTGGCGAGCATTGTCTTTTTTGTGATGGCCTATTTTATTATTCAGCAGACCCTCAACAACTTTATCTTCGATAAAATCCAACCCATTTACAAGACCATTCACGATTTTGCCATTTCCCAAAAAGAGCTGAAAAAACAGCTGGCAGAGAAAGATGTGATCAAACAGATGAATCGGGAGGTTGAGGACTGGGCCGAAAAGAAATCCAAGGAGATCAAAAAGCTCAAACAGCTTGAAAAATACCGCAAAGACTTTTTGGGCAATGTGATGCATGAACTCAAAACCCCCATTTTCAATATTCAGGGATATGTGTTAACGCTCCTTGACGGGGGTATTGAAGACACTTCCATCAACAAGTTGTATTTGGAGCGGACCGAAAAGAGTATCAACCGGATGATCTCCATTGTTGAAGACCTTGAAGCCATTTCCCGCCTTGAGTCGGGAGAGTTGAAGCTCAACATCGAAGAGTTTGATATCGTAAGGCTGGTGGAGGAGGTTTTCGAAATCATGGAGATGAAGGCCAAGCACAAGGGTATTAAGCTAAGTTTTGCCTCAGCCTACAATAAGCCGATAAAGGTAACTGCCGACCGGAAGCGCATACAGGATGTTATGAACAACCTGGTTATCAACTCTATAAATTATGGTGTTAAAGGTGGGAAAACAGTGGTTTCGTTTATGGATATGGGCCAAAACCTTCTGATTGACGTTACCGATAACGGCATTGGGATCGGCGAGAAAGACCTCTCACGGATTTTTGAGAGGTTCTACCGAACCGACAAATCCCGCTCGCGCGATCAGGGAGGCACCGGCCTCGGACTGGCAATCGTAAAGCATATCATCGAAGCCCACAACCAGACCATCAACGTGCGCAGCCGCTCGGAAAAGGGTAGCTCCTTCGTTTTCACCCTGAAAAAAGCCTGAAACCCGGCAACCGACAACCTCAAGTTTTTTATACCAAAACTCCTCACTTATAAATCATAAGTGCTAACTCTATTTCACGTTTTTTATTAACTTTGTCAAATTTTCTAAATAGCATCCAATAAAGGAGTTAAGTAATGAGTAAATCGTTTTCTGAATATAAGAATTTTAACCTCTCCGACATAAACAAGGAAATACTTAAAAAGTGGAGAGATGAGCAGACCTTTCACCTCAGCATAAGTGGTCGCGATGCTGCCCCAAGCTTTGTTTTTTACGAAGGCCCCCCTTCCGCAAACGGAAAGCCGGGGATTCACCATGTGATGGCCCGTACCATAAAAGATATTATCTGCCGCTACAAAACCCTCGATGGCTATCAGGTTGACCGTAAAGCCGGTTGGGATACCCACGGTCTGCCCGTTGAATTGGGCGTGGAGCAGAAACTGGGCATTACCAAAGAGGACATTGGCAAGAAAATATCCATCGCCGAATACAACGAGCAGTGCCGCAAGGAGGTCATGAAATACACCACCGAGTGGGAAGAGCTCACCGATCTCATGGGATACTGGGTGGATATGGATCATCCCTACATCACGTATGACAACCGATACATTGAAACCCTCTGGTGGCTCCTCAAACAGTTTTTCGAAAAAAATCTCCTTTACAAAGGATACACCATTCAACCCTATTCGCCAGCCGCCGGAACCGGTCTGAGCACGCACGAACTCAACCAGCCCGGTTGTTACCGTGATGTGAAAGACACCACCGCCGTTGCGATGTTCAAGGTGCTTCAGGACTCGAAGTCGGAATTTCTTTTTGCAGGGATCGAGACTCCCCTCTACATTATGGCATGGACCACCACGCCCTGGACCCTTCCCTCAAACACCGCCCTTGCAGTTGGCCCGGAGATCCATTACCTGAAAGTCCAAAGTTACAACCCCTACAGTGGCTCGCCCATTACGGTTGTGTTGGCCAAAGCCCTTCTGCACTCTTATTTCCCGGAGAAAAACATCGACATCCCCTTTGGCGACTATAAAGCGGGAGATAAAAACATACCTTACAAGATCCTGGATGAGTTTAAGGGCTCCGACATCGTCGGTGTTCGCTACGAGCAACTTCTCGATTGGGTAAACCCCGGCGAAAGAGCCTTCCATGTTATCCCCGGAGCGTTTGTTACAACCGAGGATGGCACCGGGATTGTTCACATAGCCCCCACCTTTGGCGCCGATGACTACCGCGTGGCAAAAGAAAACGATATCCCTGCCCTGCTGGTCGAGGATGTTGACGGCAAACAAGGTCCCCTGGTCGACAAAAAAGGCCGCTTCATCCCCCTGGAGGATATGCATCCCGACTTTGTAAAAAAACACGTAAACCTCGACTCCTACAAGGAATTCGCCGGACGCTACGTGAAAAACGATTACGACGACAGTCTGCCTGCAGATTCTACAAGCGTGGATATTGATATTTCGGTCCATCTGAAGCACAGGGACCAGGCTTTCCGCGTGGAGAAGCATATTCACAACTATCCCCACTGCTGGAGAACCGACAAACCGGTACTTTATTACCCGCTCGACTCGTGGTTCATCCGCACTACTGCCATGAAAGACCGGATGATCGCCCTGAACAACACCATCAACTGGAAACCCGAGTCCACCGGCACCGGCAGGTTTGGCAAATGGCTAGAGAATCTGGTCGACTGGAACCTCTCCCGCAGCAGGTTCTGGGGAACGCCGCTGCCGATATGGGTATCCGAAGACAAGCAGGAGATCATGTGCATCGGATCCGTGGAAGAGCTGAAAAACGAGATTGAAAAATCGCTCGCAGCCGGGTTTATGAAATCTAATCCCCTGGCCACATTCGTTCCCGGTGACAACTCCCCCGAAAACTACTCTTTGCTCGACCTTCACAGACCGTTTGTTGACGGTATCGTGCTAGCCTCGGTAACCGGAAAGAAAATGATGCGTGAGACCGACCTTATCGACGTTTGGTTCGACTCGGGCGCCATGCCCTATGCACAGCTGCATTATCCCTTCGAGCACAAGGATGACTTCTCCAAATTTTTCCCGGCTGCGTTTATTGCCGAGGGAGTGGATCAGACCCGTGGCTGGTTTTTTACCCTTCACGCCATCGGTACCATGCTTTTTGATTCGGTAGCCTTCAAAAACATCATCTCCAACGGACTTGTGCTCGACAAGAACGGCAACAAGATGTCGAAGCGCCTTGGAAACGCCGTGGATCCCTTTGAAACCATCGAAGAATACGGCAGCGATCCCCTGCGCTGGTATATGATCACCAACGCCCAGCCCTGGGACAATCTGAAATTCGACCTTGGGGGCATCGACGAAGTTAAGCGCAAGTTCTTCGGAACACTTTACAACACTTACTCCTTCTTCTCCCTTTACGCCAATGTCGATAAATTCACCTACGCGGAAGAGGAGATCCCCGTAGGCCAACGACCGGAAATCGATCGATGGATTATCTCTCTTCTCAACTCCCTCGTGAAAGAAGTAAAGGAAAACTATGACAATTACGAGCTTACCCGCGCCGGCCGGCTAATTCAGGATTTCGTGAGCGAAAACCTGAGCAACTGGTATGTGCGCCTCAACCGTAAGCGCTACTGGGGCGGCCAATACGATGCCGACAAAATCTCTGCCTACCAGACCCTTTTCACCTGTCTGGAAACCGTGGCAATTCTCGCTTCCCCAATTGCCCCTTTCTATATGGACAAATTGTTCGGCGACCTGAACGCTGTTGCTGGAAAACACAAGGAAAGCTCGGTTCACCTGATCCGCTTCCCGAAATATGACGCGAGACTTATCGACCCTGAACTGGAAGAACGGATGAATATTGCGCAAACGGTTTCGTCGATGGTGCTGGGTCTCCGCAGGAAAGTAAGCATCAGGGTGCGGCAGCCGCTGAACAAATTAATGATCCCTTTGTTAGAGAAGGGCTTTAAAGAGAAGTTTGAAGCGGTTAAGACCCTTATACTCTCTGAGGTAAATGTAAAAGAGGTTGAATACATCAACGATACGGCAGGAATATTGGTCAAAAGGATTAAACCCAACTTTAAAACCCTGGGGCCAAAGTACAGCAAACTGATGAAGGAAATTGCTGTTGAGGTAAACGCAATGAAACAGGAAGATATCCTGAGATTTGAGAAGGAAGGTGTCTTTTCAATCGCCCTTCCCTCACAAAGCCTGACGCTGGTTCCCGAAGATGTGGAAATAATCTCCGAGGATATTCCCGGTTGGCTTGTTGCAAACGAGGGTAAAATAACCGTGGCCCTGGATATAAATCTTAACGAGGATTTGCGCCAGGAAGGAATTGCCCGGGAATTTGTAAACCGCATACAAAACTTCCGGAAAGACAGCGGCTTTGAAGTCACCGACAAAATCGTAATTGAAATACAGAAGCACGATAAGATAAACGATGCAATTGCGAATTTTAAGGATTATATTGCTTCTCAAACCCTGGCAAACTCGATTCAGCTGGTTGAACATCTCAACAGCGATGCAAAAGAGGTTGAAATTGACGAGGAAATCAAGACGCTTTTAAAAATCGCAAAGCATACGGTATGATAGCCTTTTTAAAGGCAGATGAATTTATATCAAGAATTATTAGGTCGTTTTTTATTGTATAAAGACGAAACAACAGAGAATATTAGTTTATTTTATTATTTTTAAGAAACTTTTAATACGAAAGCCATGGCTGAAAAGACAAGATATTCAGATGAAGAGCTTGATGAATTCCGACAGATCATTCTACAGAAGCTCGAAAAAGCCAAGGAAGATTATGAACTGCTGAAAAGCGCTATCACTCAGAGTGAGAGTAACGATACCCAGGACACCTCTCCCACCTTCAAGGTTTTGGAAGAAGGCGCTGCTACCCTCTCCAAAGAAGAGGCAGGCAAGCTTGCTCAGAGACAGCAGAAGTTTATCCAGCATTTGCAGGCTGCTCTTGTAAGGGTTGAAAACAAAACTTATGGTATTTGTCGCGAGACAGGTGTACTGATCCCGAAAGAGAGACTCCGTGCCGTTCCCCATGCTACCCTGAGTATGGAAGCCAAAGAGAAATCTAACAGATAAGGTTTGGATTTCTTTCATCTGCATCAGAATTCAATACCCTGTGTTTTGAGTTTGACTTCTGTTGTGATGCGGGATCAAGCTTTTTTTGCATCTTTGTGTTCTGAATTTTAGATCCTTACTTAATGTCAATAGTCCGCAAATCAATTCTTATAGTATTTCTGATACTCCTGGCCGATCAGGTTCTCAAAATCTGGATAAAAACCGGTATGTTCCTGTACCAGGATATTCCTGTTTTCGGAAACTGGTTCATAATCAAGTTTATCGAAAACAACGGCATGGCTTTTGGCGTTGACCTCCCGGGAGATTATGGGAAAGTTATCCTCAGCATCTTCCGCATCATTGCTGTGATTGCTATAATTTTCTATATGCGCCATCTCATACGTGAAAAAGCTCCCAACGGCCTCCTTGTTTCCATGTCGTTTATCCTGGCCGGCGCCATAGGCAACATTCTGGACAGTGCGTTTTATGGCATCATTTTCAATGAGAGCACTCCCTTTTCCAAAGCGGTTCTTTTTCCCGAGGGAGGTGGGTATTCGTCCTTCCTTCATGGTAAAGTGGTTGACATGTTTTATTTCCCGGTGATTCAGGGAGCATGGCCTCAGTGGGTTCCCTTCAAGGGAGGCGACTATTTCGAATTCTTCAGGCCGGTATTCAATATTGCCGACACGGCAATTTCAATTGGGGTTTTTTCCATCCTGATTTTCCAAAGAAAGTTTTTCGCTAAAGAGGAACTGGTTGACGAGGCTGAAGTTCCTTCAGAAACAAAGCAGGAGTAAGAATTTCCTATCTCTTAACAAGCCCGTAAAACAAAAACTTTATCAGGTTGTCGAGCCGGTCTTCGATATTGCCATGAGATTTGTTTATGAAAAGAGGAATCTCAAGCCCTTTCATGGCAGTAACAATGGCCACCGCGCTTAACTCCGGGTCTTCAATATCGAACTTGTTGAGTTTGATCCCGCGTTTCAGTATTTCAGTAACGATCTTTACCTCGTTACGGTCATAATTCCGACGGATTTTCTCTATGAATTCGAGATGGTTCAGGTAATCGCTTTTAAGGGCGGCATAAAAATTACTTAGGGTTTTCAGTTTGTGCATCCTGAAAAGAATATATGTCCTCAATTGTTCAATGGGATCTTCAATCTGCGACACCTCTTTGAGAAGATCCTGCTTAAGCTCCTCGGCCTCCTGCTCAACCACGGCTTTGAAAATATCCTCCTTACTGCTGAAATAATAGTAAATCGACGATTTCCCCTTCCGCGTGGCAATGGCTATCTCATCCATCGTGGTCTTCTTAAAGCCATAACGGGTGAATATCTTGGCAGCAACACTGATGATTTTTGTCCTAACCTCGTCTTTCTTTACAACCATTCTGTTTTTGTAAGAATATTTCTATAAACTGTTTCCTGAGCTTTTTCAATAGCTCCCAAAGAACATTCAACCCAGGCAACCCCAATCAAAACCCGCGAATCACAGCCCCGATCAAAACCAGCTGATGCCTTTGGGAAAAATCAAAAATAGCGGTCATTCCAATGCTTTGCAAATTATTTCCCGCTCAATTGCCGTAATTGCCGAAAACAAAAATATGTTTTTTTATTATTGGATGAAATACCTAACTTCGTAAACATAGATAAAACATTCTATTTATCACAATATCAAATAATTAATTCGCATAAATGATTGATCAGCCCACCATAGAGAAGATTTTTGAGACAGCAGACATTGTGGAGGTTATTTCCGAGTTTGTGCAGCTTAAAAAGTCCGGATCGAACTACAAGGGGCTGAGCCCGTTCAGCAATGAGAAGACCCCGTCGTTTATGGTATCGCCCTCAAAGGGCATCTACAAGGATTTCAGCTCCGGCAAGGGCGGCAATGTTGTGGGTTTCCTTATGGAAGTGGAGAAACTCTCCTACCCCGATGCCCTTCGTTACCTGGCCAGAAAATACAACATCCAACTTGTAGAGAAAGAGCGAACCGAGGAAGAGGTACAACAGGAAAACGAGAGGGAGAGCCTGCTGGTTGTAACTTCGTATGCACAAAAGTACTTCAGCAATAACCTCATTTCGTCGGCCGAAGGCAAGGCAATTGGTTTGAAATACCTTAAGGAAAGGGGGGTTAGGGAAGATACCATCGACAAATTCCAGCTCGGATACAGTTTTACCGAGAGAGATGCCTTCACCCAGGAAGCAAAGAAAAAGGGCTATAAGATCGATTACATGCTTAAGGCGGGATTAAGCATCGAGAAGAACGGCTCTCAGTTCGACCGTTTTGCAGGCAGGGTTATGTTTCCCATTCACGGCATTTCGGGCAATGTTATAGGCTTTGGGGGCAGGACACTGAGAACCGACAAGGACACCGCCAAATACCTCAACAGTCCCGAATCGGAGATATATTACAAAAGCAAAGTACTCTATGGCCTTTACTTCGCCAAAAAAGCCATTGTCAACACCGAGAAGTGTTACATGGTGGAAGGCTACACCGATGTGATTTCCATGCATCAGGCCGGAATAGAGAACGTGGTTGCATCCTCCGGCACTGCACTCACCGTTGAGCAGATTCGCCTCATCAAACGCTTCACCCAAAACATTACTATAATATATGATGGGGACGCTGCGGGTATCAAGGCTTCGTTCCGGGGAATCGACCTGGTGCTGGAAGAGGGCCTTAACGTTAGGGTTCTTTTGCTCCCCGACGGGGAAGACCCCGATTCCTTCTCCAAAAAACACAGCGCAGCCGAACTCAAGGA
>JAIFNN010000144.1 GCA_020047715.1 Bacteroidota bacterium
TTAGTCACTCCTGATAAACTGACTTCGGAGAATTCAGTAAAACTGCCATTTTTGTTATTCCTGTATAGTTTGGCATAGGCATAATCGTTTTGAAGCCCGGAAGAAAGGATATCGGGATAGCCATCGCTATCGTAATCCATCCACAACACATGACCGGAATATCCACCTTTAATGTTGCTTTGACTCTGATTTGAAAAAACACATGAGCCTTCATTTCGGAAAATATAAGAGGGCTCTGTATTTAACTCAAAAGCAGATTGAGCCCCGATTATGTCCAAGTCACCATCTTTATCATAATCGCCAAGTCCGAATGAGCTGGTTGTAACGATAATCTCATCAGCAAACGAGAATGCACCGCTACCGTCATTCAGAAAAAATTTTAATCGACTTGTATCGCTGAGGATAACGTTAAATGAATTTATTACCAGGTCAACCATCCCATCGTTGTTGATATCGCCTTCCTTAGCATAGGTCCATCCAAAGGATAGGTCCAAACCGGTTGTCAAAGTTCCGGAGTTGACAAATTTTCCATTTCCCTGGTTCTTGAAAGTCTGGATAAAAGTTTTGTAAACCAGCAGCAAGTCTATATCCCCATCATTATCAACATCAGTTGATAGGGAAGTGTTTGTATAGCCTCCATCGCATGCAAGGCTGTCTGATTGGACGAAAGAACCATTCTGGTCATTCATCCATACTTGGGATTTGTAAAACTGGGTCCACACAAAATTTGAAGTGCTCCCGTCAATGGGCAACAGCACCTCGTATTGTCTGCGTGTCATTAAATCAAAATATCCATCATTATTTAAATCCGCACAAGCGTGAACCTCGAGAGGTTTTAATTTAAAATCAGCGGACTCATAGCCCCCCGGAATTCCCATAGAAGATAAAGTTGTATATTGAAAGTTGTGATTCCCTTTGTTAAGATACACAAAATCACCCGATGACAATAAATCCAGGTACCCGTCGGCATTCAAATCGACAAACCGATAAGTGTAATCCGGATCAATGTTTACAGTGGTTTTTCTACTGAAAACACCCGATGAAAAGCAACCCAGATTAGAGCCTGAAAAATCCTGATTGTATAACTGATTTTCGGATCCTCCCGTGTATTCCATCACTTCGAACAAATACTCGTCACCAGGCAGCAAACCGCTTATATAGCAGCTGTCGGCACGGCCGTTGAAAACACAATACCATCCTGAAATTCCAATCTGGCTGCCAACCCCGTATTCCGCATCAGCGTAGTAGGATGTATTGTTAACAGGAGTGGCATTTCCCTGAGTTCCCTTTTTACAAAACACAATTCTCTGACTCCCGTTACCATTGTCCCATGAAAGTTTGATGCTACCCTGGGTGGTAAACAATTCTGCTTTCAGATTTATTGCCTGAATTGCTTCAAACTCAAAACTGTCAATTTCCGAAAAACCTCCAATATAGCCATTGTCTATTGCCTGTACGCTCCAGTAGTATTTCCCAGGAGTCAGGTTTTTTATGGTAAAGCTAGAATCGGAACAGTTACCCGGCGCAGCAATTTTGCGAAAGCCGTCAATATCGGCCATTCCCGGCTTAATCTGGTTTCCCCCCAGGCTGGACCCAATACTTACATTGTAATTAAGGCCTTTGGATTTTTGCCCATTGTCAGAAACCTTGTTCCAGCTCAGCTTCACGTTTTTGTTGTCCACAACCACCGAAACCAGACCTGTTGGCTTGGAAGGTACTGTTTTTGCTATTGGCGAATCAAATGAAAACAATCTGGCATAATAATTAAACTGAGAATTTCCAGCGTATTCTGCACCGGTAATTAATAATTCCATGGTTCCATTGTTATCGGTATCCGCGGCGGATAAGTCGCACTGATAAACATTCGGAAGGCTAACGTTGGTTTGCTCGGTATAGCTGCCGTCTCCATTATTAAAATAGACTATTGGAATCAAGCTGTTCAGCGCCATACCTCCTGCAACTACAACATCCACGAAGCCATCACCGTTCAGATCGGCACATTCAGCAATGCCACTTTTTCTGGTATTGAAAACCTGACTTGTTTTGGAAAAAGTGTTATTTCCGTTATTGTGAAACATACCGGTAACATCACTCCATCCATTCTGATTCCCGCTAAGGAAGATGTCGTTGTAACCGTCATTGTCTTCATCAACCCAGATAGCAGTGACATCATTAAATGCTGGCAGACCGGTGCCACTCACCAGAGTGAAATTAAAATCTCCATCATTCCTGTACAGGGCAGTGTTATTGCCTCCTGTAACTAAGATGTCAGTATTACCGTCGTTATTGAAATCTCCACAGGCCATATCCCCTGAAACTACCCCAGGCAAGGCAACTGTTGGCTCAGTGAAACTCCCATTTTTATTATTCTTGTAGATTTTGGTATAGGAACCGGAAGTGTTCTTACCACTGATGATGAAATCCAGATCGCCATCATTGTCTAAGTCTGCCCATTCGACACCGCAATCCATTACGCCCAAAAATGTTGAGCTTGTTACTTCCGAAAAAGTACCATTTTCGTTATTATGAAAAATTTTTGTTATTTCCCCACTGCTGCTTAATCCGGAAATAAGCAGGTCAATCCCCCCGTCGTTATCAAAGTCTCCCCAGGCCAATGCTCCATCAGAAACATCAGTTATTCCGTGATTTTCAATTTCGGTAAACTGAAAACTCCCATCGTTCCTGTAAAGCTTAGTGGTTGCAACGCTATCAATAATTCCTGTTGTTATCAGATCAAGATCCTTATCGTTATCAAAATCTCCCCAGGCCTGGGCACTTCGGTAAGTACAAGTGAGATTAGCAACTTCCGAATAGTTTTTTGTTTTAACAATTGTCTGTGATGTAGGAAGAACATCCGAAAAATAAACTGATCCCGGACTGTAATCAATAACCTGAAAAATGTAATCTGCGTCAAAATCAAGACCTGTAATATTTACTTTCCCGGCTGTTCCATTATAAACACAATACCATTTGTCTGAGCCAATTTCAGATCCTGAGCCAAAAACGCTATTGGCTGTATATACCCAACCATCTGTTGGCAAAGCAATACCACTACTACCTTTTTTTCCAAATACTGCGCATGCAAGACCATTTCCACGTTTCCAATTCAGGCCGAGGCTAATTCCGCCTAAGTTGTTAACTGTTAATTCAGAAGCCTGCACCCGGATTGAATAATCCGAAACTTTTTCAATAGCAAAAGCACCACCTGCAAAGCTATTATCAACGGCCTGTACACTCCAGTAAAATTTAGCCGGGACTGGATGCTTATAAACGAAAAAAGTATCCGACTTTATATTCCCTAATCCAGTTAAAAAACGTTTACCTGAAGCATGCGCTGCCGGACTTACAATATCGGATGCTCCCGGAGAAGTTCCGATACGCAGATTGTAGCTTAAGCCTTTTGCAGGCGAAGCATCGCCACTCACTCTGTTCCATTTAAAAACCAAAGTTGTATCGCTGAAAGTTACGTTCAGCCCTGTCGGCGCGGAAGGTGATATGTTTGAAGCTGCACTTGTATTGATAAAAAGAAAGGACTGGTAATTGCCATTTATATATACTTCTGAAGCCAGGTCCAGCCTGCCGTCGTTGTTAAAATCGGCTGCACAAAAGGCGTTGAGAGACAGATCACTAATTTTGTTTGTCAGTTCGGCAAAGCTGTTATCGCCATTATTGTGATAGATTCTGGCTGCTGATGTAGCGTAATCGAATCCTAAGTGAAGAATATCAAGCAAACCATCATTATCATAATCACCCCATGTTGCAGTAGGACCGATCAATTTCTGCAAAGAAATTCCGGATTGCTCCTCGAAGAATTCGTTACCCATATTGCGGTATACTTTGGCAATTTTTGTATCAGCCAAATCGCTGCCAACTATTACAATATCCAAATCGCCGTCGCTATCGTAATCGCCCCATGATGCCGACCCGCTCAAACTTCCGGAAATAGAAATGCCTGAATTTGTAAATTTATTATTGGCATCATTGCGTAGAATGCTGGTAAACGCATTGTTCCCGTTATTTCCTGCAAGCAGAATATCAAGATCTCCGTCGTTATCGTAATCCCCCCAGCCGCCTGAGCTGGAAAATGCTCCCGGTAGCACGATATCAGACTGAAGGGTGAAAGTTCCATCGCCATTATTCATGTATACCTTTGAGTTGGGATAATAACCAGAAGTTACTCCGGTTAAAAAAAGATCCAAATCTCCATCATTGTCGTAATCGCCCCAGGAAGCAAAACCGTTTTCAGCACCAACAATCGAAGTGTTTGCGAGCTCAGTAAACACATTGCCACCATCGTTGCGGAATAATTTCGCTATTTTTTCTGATCCTGAGGGGCCGGTAATAAAAATATCCAGATCGTTATCATTGTCATAATCAACCCAATCCATTTCAGTATAATTATTGCCACCTGGAAGCACAATATCTGTTTGCTCCGTAAAGCTAAGGTCTCCATTGTTTTTGTAAACAGCACTCTTATCGGCGGTTATCGTCAAAATGTCCAAATAACCATCATTATTGTAATCTCCGGGAATAAATTTGGTAACATCGCCCGGGATATTAGGAGCTGCTACTCTTGAAAACATGTTACCGGCTTCATTTTTTAACCAGTTGGAAGAAGAAGAGCTTAAGGCAAAATTCACAAGCATACCATTTTTGCCCGTTGCAGTTGCATCCGTAAGGCTTGTTGTTCCGGGATTTGAGCCTCCCGCAACACCCTGATTGAAGTTGTAATAGGCATATAAACCCGTCTCATTCCCGGCAAGATTATATCCTGAGTATGTTTTCACTTCTGCTTCTGAAAGAGGTCTCGACCAGATGCTCACTTCGTCCATGGAAGCGTTCAAATAATCATCTTCGACAGTATTGCTTTTGCCCAGATAGCATTTCGTCCTTGCAATATCTGAGGGCGGACGGGTAAAGTTACCATTAACTTGCACTCCATTTACATAAATAACAGAATATCCATTGTTGGAAATAGAAACAGCAATATGAGTCCAGACATTAAGTGAAAGGCAATTATCGGCTGTCATGGTACCTTTGGGGTTAAAATAACTATCGTTATAGGAAGAAAAACTTAAGCCATTTCCGGTTCCATTAACTGAAAGCATAATGTTTTGCAATGCCGCACCATTTCCAATGTCGAACAAGCGGGAATTATTGTTAAAAGACCCCAATTTTACTTTAGCCATAAAAGTGAATCCGGTAGAGAAATTTCCTGCTGGCGAAAGGGTACCTAAATCGACGAAGTCGTTCACTCCATCGAAGTTAAGACAATTATCCTGTGAATAAGCCGAATATGAGTAAAGAAGAAACACAGTAAGAAAGGAGAACCCAAAAATGATTTTCCGAAATCTTTTAAAAGGAACTGAAAACAAGTTAATGTGTAGCTTTATCATGGCCTGGGAAAGGGTTTAAATAATAAAAATCAAGGACCACAAATATAGATCTTGCGCACAAGCCTTCTTTGTCGATTAATACAAATGCATGTATGAATAGACAAAATGCAAACCAGGAAAAATTTTCAGGATACGGCCTTTTTCCGCCAATAAAGAGGTGATTCGCCGGTGATCTGCTTAAACTGCCGACTGAAATTAGCCTGTTCAGTATAGCCAACCAGCTCGGAAACAACGGCTATGGGATAATCTGGATGATCAATCAAAAGCTGCTTTGCGTCTTCGATGCGCAAACGGTTGATCCAGGAATTGAAGTTCATGCCTTCCTCCCGGTTAATGAGGTTAGACAATGTTGTCCGGCCGATATTGAGCTTTTTCGCGAGCTCTTCAATATTCACCCCAGACTTGCAATAGTACTTCTGTACTGTAATTTCTTTTTTATAATTCGCCCAATCCGTCTTGATCAGGTGGCGCAAAGAAGAGGAACCATTTTCACCTTGCGGACTTATAATAGCAGGCTCGACAATTGTGTAAACTTTGTTGTATTTAATATACTCCTGAGCAAAGGCAAAGTAGAAAGCCGTGAAGAGCAAAGTGAAGAGCCAATCGAATCGAAGTGGCACAAAGCCAGATACCAGTGCGGTTATTCCCATCAGCAAAGCTGAAACGAATGCCACCCTCACCCAATTCAAACGCAACTTAACAACTTCTGAAAAGTAATTCAGAAGGCCTTGATCATAGCGTCTTGCTTCCTTAAAGAAAAGATAAGTGTAATATACCAGCTGAAAGAAATAATATCCCAAAAATATCAATCTGATCCATAAGGTAGGATTCTGCAGACTTTGGGAGATTTGCATCAGCGATTCAATTTTCGGATCCCCATATAGAGAAAACGATAAAAGGTAGAGCAAGGATAAAATAAGGTAAGGCAGAATCAGACGGATTATGTTTCCGGTTTTAAAAAACCCAGGGTTCAAAAGCACGATCAGTGTGAAGCTAAAGAGCGATGCCTGAATGGAGGATACAGAGAGCGTGAAGAAGCTAAAATACTGCTGTGAATTGTCTTTTATATTGAAAACCAATACAGCTATGGTAAGAACACTCAGTGTCAGGTATGAAGCGGCCAGCACTTTCAGTGAAATCCTGTAATTGTTAAGCCCCAGTGTATTTGGTGTGTTAAGTGAAAGAAATGAAATCCCCATTACAGCGCACACAACAGCAAAAAGGGAATTGGCTAAAAATTGAAAGCTGGTGACCATATCTTCAAAAAATCTCTGATGCACGGTTAAGCATCTCTGCGCCGCTAAGATAGTTAAGTTATTCACACTGCACAACGCATAAGAGAATCCTTTTCACTGCAAAACCAAGCCCTCATAAAAACCTATCATAGCATTGACAAACAACAATTTAACGATTTTATCAACAGGGCTGGACAGCATAATGAATTGTCGGGTCTACCGCTTGCCAATCAGGCTTTCCATCTCCGTTTTTGTCAATTTCGCTGTTCAAATTGTTCGGATTGATAAAATTCGGGGAAAAATAATGTCGTTATTTGTTACGACTTACGATTTGTTCAAATCATTCCTGAAGAAACCAATTATGAAATCACATTTCTCTATAAAATTAGCATTTTCAATATTTACAGGCATTGTTCTTACAGCGCCTTGCAACGGCCAGTTGGATCAAAAGCCGGAGGTGTATGAGGCATATTCGTCCGATAAAAGAATGGTGCTGTTTTACGAAGAGTTTCTCGACAACAAAAACAGCTGGTTCCTGGGAATCAAAGAAAACGTGTGGTTTCAGAACCTTCAGGACGGCAGTTTGTTTTTTCAGTCTTTTGAGGATGTGCCTAAAGAAGATTTCAAAGAGGTATTTATCGATCAGAACAAAGACTTTGAAATCGAGCTCAAAATCCGCCTGGACAAGGGTATTCAGAATAAGTTCAACGGTTTGCAATGGGGAAAGCAGGTTTCCGAAGGTAAGCAGTTCGACTTCTTTTTTAATGGTCAGGGGCAATATACCATTGATAAATACACCGGGACTTTTACAGATTTTGTACCCGTAACATCCACCGGTCTGATTAACAATTACACATACAACCTTCTCACTGTCCGAAAAGTGGGTTCTTATTATTATTTCTTCCTAAACAAACATCTTGTTCATTCCATGCCATTTGAACCTCTTTTCGGTAACGGTGTCGGTTTCCAGGTGGCAGAGAGATCGGCCGTTCAGATCGACTACCTAATGGTGTGGCAACTGTCATCCGACAGTATAGCTGAGCTTCCGGATTTAAGCATTAGCAATGAAAGCTTTTCCACTGTCTCCGGGAAAATCAAAGCAGGTGAAACCGTGCGGCTAAAATACACTGTTCTGAACACTTCCGGGGAAGATGCAAACAATATTAAGTTGCTTTATACCCTTCCCTCGGATGCAATGATGCTAGAAAGTCGTACAAACCTTCAGCTTAAAGCCGGTGCCAGAGCAGAGATCGAGATGCTTTTTTATATTAACAAGGGATTTTCCCAAAAAGAGTTTGCCGTTAAGCTGAAAGCTGAAGGTGTTCATTTAGAGGGATCTGAAGAAAAAAACATTCTTGTCACCCTCAACCAAAGTGTTCAAACTGAAGATGTCCAGCAAGCTGAGGAATTTGCCTTGTACCGCGGGAGCAACGATCCGCTTAAAGGTCTTAATGCTTCCAAAGCAATACAAGAGGTCACCGTAGGAAGGTATTTCGCACTGATTATCGGTATT
The DNA here is from genome assembly GCA_020047715.1 of Bacteroidota bacterium. Classification (GTDB taxonomy): domain Bacteria; phylum Bacteroidota; class Bacteroidia; order Bacteroidales; genus JACJXF01. The sequence goes on from JAIFNN010000144.1 coordinate 8,145, forward strand.
GATACTTATTCAGGGGAATGGAATCCGTTACGAAACGCCGTTAACGATGCAAAAGCAGTTGCAGCGCAGCTTGCCGGCAGCTATGAGTTTCAGTCGATCCGCACATTGTACAACGAACAGGCAACCCGGGCCAGCATCCTCAGGGAATATGAATGGCTTATTGCAAATGTAGGGGCTAATGACAACCTGTTGATTTTTTATTCGGGCCATGGCGATTACAAAGAAGCCCTGCAAAGAGGATTTTGGGTGCCGGCAGATGCAAAAACAAGTTCCATCGCCGAAATGATTTCAAACACCGATATCCAGGCTTTCCTGAGCGGCATAAAATCCAAACACACCTTCCTCATTGCCGACGCTTGTTTTAGCGGGGATATTTTCAGGGGAAAAACACTTACTATACCTTATGAAAATTCCTTTAAATATTACAATCAGATTTATTCCAAAAATTCCCGAACAGCACTAACCTCTGGAGGTGTTGAACCTGTAATGGATGGAGGAAAGGACGGACATTCGGTTTTCACCTATTACCTGTTAAAATCCCTGAGCAGCAACCAAAACCAATTCTTTGATGCAAGTCAGCTTTTCAATGATATTAAAATCGCGGTAGTCAACAACTCAAACCAGACCCCGGCTTTTAGTCCCATTATCAATACGGGTGATGAAGGTGGACAATTTATCTTTATTAAAAAACAACCATAATAAGAACTTTGAAGAAACAAATAGTGCTGGCAGCATTCCTGAATGCATTGATTTTATGTTTCCCAGTGGATGGGCAGGTTTATAACTTT
>JAIFNN010000156.1 GCA_020047715.1 Bacteroidota bacterium
ATTCAACAACCGGAATTGAAGCGTCAAATTTTGTATCCTCGTTCGATACAGCTTTTTTCTCAGTAATTGGGATTTCAATCTTACTTCTTGTAGGCATAACGGTTCTTATGCTGTATTTCGTCTTCAAATACAATCGGAAGAAAAACAAAGTGGCTGAGCATATTGAAGGTAACACCAAGCTTGAGATTATCTGGACTATTATCCCCACCCTTCTTGCCCTTGGAATGTTTTATTTTGGATGGGCCGGGTGGCATCCCATGAAAAACCCTCCTAAAGATGGGTTAAACGTAACCACCATCGCAAGGATGTGGAACTTCACCTATCTTTATGAAAACGGGAAACAGAGCTCCGAACTGGTTGTTCCCGTTGGGATGCCGGTCAAACTCAAACTCATTTCCGTTGATGTGTTGCACAGCGTGTTCATCCCAGCTTTCAGGGTTAAGGAAGATATCATCCCCGGAAGGGAAAAAATAATGTGGTTCATCCCTCAAAAAGCCGGGGTTTACGATCTGTATTGCGCCGAATACTGCGGTTTGCAGCATTCCTATATGAGTTCCGACCTGAGGGCAATTCCCCAGGAAGAATTTGACAAATGGTATACCGATACCACAGCTGTTGCTTCCACAGCGGATGCTTCCGTTCCCGGGGCAGCAGGGTTCGCAATAATGAAAATACAGGGCTGCAACGCTTGCCATTCCTCCGATGGGTCCAAAATCATTGGCCCTTCCTATCTCGGACTGTGGGGCAAACAACATGTCGTGGTTCGCGACGGTCAGGATGTTCTGGTAACTGTTGATTCGGCATATATCAGAAAGGCCATTTACGAACCGAATGCTGAAATAGTGAAAGGCTATCAGAAAGGCCTGATGCAGAGTTACGACAAAGTTATTTCAGAGGATGACATCTCAAAGATCATCGACTATTTAAAAACACTGGAAGAATAAAAAAAAGCGTGGGTTTAAAAGACTTTCTGCAACTTAGCAAAATACGAATCATGCTTCCGGTGGCCTTTACAGGCTTTGTCGGGTATTTTATCTATCGTCCTGAGTTAAGCACTTCAATTCTGATGGTTAGCCTTGGCATACTCCTTCAGGCTGTTGCTTCATCGGTTCTCAATCAGCTTCAGGAAATCGATCTGGACCGGAAAATGAAACGTACCCAAAACCGTCCGCTTCCTACCGGAAAAATAAGTGTTTCAGCAGCAATTGCTTTTTTCCTTTTCAATCTTCTTGCGGGATCCTCTCTGATTTACTTCTTTGGAAACCTTGCAGCAGCGCTGGTTGGGCTTTTCACAATATTCTGGTACAATGTGGTTTACACCTATTCGAAAAGAATTACTGCCTTTGCGGTTGTTCCCGGATCGCTAACCGGGGCATTGCCTCCTTTTATCGGCTGGACAGCTGCCGGCGGGGCATTGTTCGATAAACCGATTGTTCTAGTAGGTTTTCTGCTGTTTATCGGTCAGGTACCCCATTTCTGGCTGCTTATTCTCAAATACGGGGAAGAATATGGAAATGCAGGGATACCTAGTCTGACAAGAGTTCTGAGTCGGGCCCAGATTAATCGTTTAAGTTTTACCTGGGTAGTTGCATCTGCGGTATCGGCCTTGTTTCTCTCCTATTTCGAAGTGATTCAGTCGAAAATTATTGTGAGTCTCCTTTTGATTGCCTCATTCTACCTGATATGGTCTTTTAGGGGGATGATAACCGGACCGGAAAGCAGTATAACATTTCGCAGGAATTTCATTCTTCTGAATTCCTACTTTTTGCTGATTTTGATTTTTTTGGTGGCTGACCGGATCCTTTAAACTGATCCTTCGCTGGTAACATAAGTATTTAGACTTCGATGCTAGGATTGCTATTTTTTTCCTTAGTTCTTTATCCCGCAAGGGGTTTGAACTTGCTAATTCTTGATTAGTTCATTTTTTAGTATAATCAAAGCTCCAAAATACATAGGGAACAGCATCAATATGCTCCTATTTATCAAGAAAATGTATACCGCAGCGAATCTAAAAAACGCGCATGGGAAAACCGCAAATTCAGAACTTATCGCTTTAAAACGCTTCATCCGGAGGTAATTTTTGCTACCTTCGTATGGTAGACTACAAAAAATCATGGGCGACAATTTTTTCTCCGACATCCTTCTACCCATCACCCTGGCCATCATTACCCTGGGGATGGGCCTTGCCATTGAGAGTAAGGATTTCGCAGGAATATTCAGATATCCCAAATCAATCCTCACAGGTCTGGTTTCCCAGATGCTGGTTCTACCCATAATTGCCTTTATTATATGCTTTGCATTCGATATCGACCCGGTTTACAAAGTGGGGCTAATCATCATTGCCGCATGTCCGGGAGGGGCAACTTCGAACCTCGTGAATTTTATGCTCAATGGTAATGTGGCCCTATCCCTCTCCATAACTCTGGTGAATTCGCTGATCACACTCTTTACCATCCCGCTGATTGTTGGCATAGGACTTGAGTTCTACCGCGATGAGCATGCAATAATCGAACTTCCTTTCGGCCACACCATCTTGAATATTTTTCTTGTTGTTGCTATCCCCGCTGCAATAGGGGTTACAATCCGTCATTTTTTCAGGGATTTCGCCATCGGATTCGAAAGGCCGTTGCGCTATGTTTTACCCATGCTCCTACTTGTTGTATATTCCGGTGTTTTGTTTATTGATGAAGGTGCCGAATCGCTTCACCTGATGGATTACGTGAACCTATATCCCCCGACAATACTACTGAATGTGCTTTCAATGCTGGGAGGCTGGCTCATAGCAAGGCAAATGGGATTAAAACGACGCAACCAGTTTACAATTGCTGTTGAAGTTGGGCTTCAAAACAGTACACTAGCTATTTTTATTGCAGCAACCCTCCTTTCAAGTCAACAGATGGCCGTTATCCCGATCATTTATGGCTCATTTTCCTTCTTCACAACCTGGGGGTTCGGATACCTGCTCAAACGGTTCAGCCGATAAGCACCAGCAAAAACAACAGCAAAGCCAAATCAGCAAAAATTCCATAACGCTTTCCTTTTGAGAAAATCCCAGGGAAGCTCAATATCAGGAGCATCGAGGCTGAGATGAGCAACAGAGGGAGGATGATGGTTAAAGAGGCGTCCAATAACATGTATGCCGTAAGAGCGGTAAGCATCGAAATCGTTAAGACAAGTGTGGCGACATTAACCGCTGCAGTCAGTCCTAAATCCCTTACGATCGACTTGTTGTTGTCGCGAATATCCGACTCCCTTTCATAAATACTGTAAATCAAAACATTCGCCAAAACAATCAAACCAAATGAGGCAATAACCATCATTTGAAGAGCATTGACCGTATCTCCCCCGAAAATAACCGGACCTCCCCAGATGGCAAGGGTATAAATAATGGCTACCCACAATTCTTTGATAAAAAGCCATTTCTGCGCACCATCGTAATAGCGGTTCATCAGCAGGTAGATAACCGCAGCAATCCCCGGACCCATCCCGAACTGAACGATCTTCTCATCCAAGATGTAAACAATCAGGCGAAAATCCAATACCAGGACAATCAGGAAAACAAGAATCACGGGTATTTTATAGGTATGGAAGAAGTTAGCGGTTTCCGACCCGGATTTGCCCCGGGTCTTGGCTCCATCCATCAGATGGTCTGCCGTATAGATCAGCCAAACCGTGAGAGCCATAATAAGGTAGTAGCTCAGTTTGAGTTCAATCTCCATAACCGAAGCGGCAAAAACCAGAGCAGCAAGGGCCCCGGCAACGATATCGAGGGAGAAAAGCCGGATTATATAGAATAATTTCATGAGATGATATGATTTTGCAATTATTTTCGAATGGAATATTACTGACCTAAAAGTATGTAATTTTAACGAACCTGTTGATTGGACGAACCCGGAAAATTACAAACTTTGGAGCAGGTGTTTTATGTACTATTATTTGCAGAATATATTGCACCCTTTTATGGTTAATAATTTTCCTGAAGTTTTTAAGAAATACTTCGAACAATACCATGATAATTATGTAATTATTGGAGGTACTGCCTTTGAATGCATTAAAAGAACAAATTAAGGACCATATACTTAAACTGATAAAATACATCTAGCTTGAAAGAGGAAGACCGCACTTATCGAATCTCGAAGGTTTGGATCACATTAGAAATACAACTGTAAATTGAGAATTATTAATTTCTAATGTATCTTTGCAAAAAATAATTAAATGGATCTGCAAACAAGAAAACTCAAAGCTATAGAATATCTGATCGGTCTTCGGGATGAAAAGATATTCAGCAAAATTGAATCAACTATTGTTGAAGTCCAAAAGCAGCAAACAGTTTACAGAAAAGTGAAGCCTCTTTCCGCTAAACAATTAGTTGACAGAGCCAAAAAATCTACTGAAGATTACAAAGCCGGGAGATTCAAAACCCAAGAACTACTTGAAAAAGAATCAGAAAAGTGGTAAAATCATGAAGCTTTATTGGTCCGACTTTGCGATTGAAATGCTTTCGGAAATTCACAATTATTATAAAAAAAAGCGAGTCCTTCAATTGCCCATAAAATCAAGAATGAAATTTTTACCGCTGCACAGCAATTAAAAACCCAACCGGCTTCCGGTCAAATTGAATTAACCCTTGAGAAACTAAAAGAAGGACACCGATATCTAATTTATGGGAATTACAAAATAATATAGAAGAAATCCCGGAAGGATTGCTAATTACTGATGTTTTCGATACAAGACAAGACCCAATAAAACTTAACGACCAGAAAAGATAACATTGCAGTAAAATTCTATTTGCTTAAAATCGCTACATTTGTTAAACAAGACGAGCAAAACGAAGCCAAATCTCCCCTATTGAAAATGATGATTCAAACTCTCATCCAGATAGGGATGATTTTTCGGGATCAGGTTTGCCTTGCTCAGAGTAAATCCTACAACCAGTGCAAATAATCCGGCATACCCAAGGAACATACCTGCCTCAACAATGCCGAATTTCAAGGCTCCGGTTGTTCCCGGCATAACCTGAAGATACAGATCAATGTACTGTCCGATTATGAGAAAGAAAATCACAATCAGAATTACATATTTGTTTCTGCTGGCTTTTATAGGGAGCAGCACAAAAAACGGAACCGCCCAATTAACAATTATATCAAGGAAGAAAAGGGTTTGCCAGCCTTTTTCCCAACGAACCGAGTAGTAGATAGTTTCTTCGGGGATGTTCCCGTACCAGATAATCATAAATTGGGCAAACCAGAAGTATCCCCAAACAATGGCCAGCATAAACAGGTAACGTGAAAAATCGTGCAGGTGGTATTTGTTGAGAAAGGGGAAATAACCTTTCCCATTCAAAAGCAACACAATAAGAATCAAAATCGATGATCCGTGCAGGAAGGCAGCGACCATATTTTTAAGGGCAAAAAGGGTGCTGTACCAATGCGCATCGATCGACATAATCCAATCAATTCCGGCAAATGAAAAAGTAATGGCCAGAATAAAAACAAAAACTTTTGAATACATCTCACTTTTCTCAAACCATTTTGTACCGGTTTCAAGATCCTCTTTTAGAGAGAACTTACGGAGCATGCGAGCAAATAGAATCCATAGGCCAAAATAGAAAACCATCCGGATGTAGAAGAACGGAACGTTCAGAAAGGGCGACTTGTGCGCAAGAAGCTTGTCGTCTGCAACGGCTTCGTCGTGACTCCAGTGATAAATGCTATGCGTTCCGAAGTAAAGCAGCAAAAAGAAAACAGCGGCAAAAGGAAGCCAGGCCATCATTGCTTCGGGCACTCTCTTGAATCCTGCCGACCATCCGGCCTGGGAAATATACTGGATCACGAAGAAAAACACGCCTCCCATGGCAATGGAAAAGAAATAGTAGTTGTTCACAAGATAATTCGCCCAGGTTCTGCCCGGATCCTGCATGAATCCGAAGGCTACCGAGGCAATGCCAAGTACAATCAGAATACCCGTTACAATTTTAAAGGGCATGCTGAGCCTAAGATTTTCCTTCATAAAAGGCATATTTTGAGTGTTATCGTTTTCCATACTGTTATGTTGGTTTTCATGAAAGAGGAACTGCCGCTTTTCTGCAATTCAGAAAATGGATAAACAAAATCATGTTGTTGAATGCATTGTTAAGTTCATATCTAAGTTACTCTTCAAAAGGCAAATCATCAATTAAGCTTTGTAGTATCAACGGTTTCCTTGAAATTCTTCTGCAGATCCTCGCGAATATAGCTGATGAGCTTCCAACGGTCATCGGGGTTGATCTGTGCTCCGTGAGGCCCCATGGATCCGAATCCCAGGGTAACGGAATAATAAATCTCACCGTCTTTCAACTCCTTTGCCGCATCGTTTACAAGCGACCTGGGTTTAAGGGGATACAAGCCCATGGTATAAAGCTTACCGCTACCGCTGCCGTCGATCCCGTGGCAACCTGCACAGAAAACTGTGTATACATGTTTCCCTGCTTCCAATGTTTTCGCATTGGTTTCGAAGGGATTAACCAGTTCCTCTCCGGCCCTTGCGCGCTCCCCTTCCTCGAGTGTGAAGGCGAAGGTGGTCATTTCTCTCGACACGGTTCCCTTAACCGGGTTTCGCATGGTTTTGCCATCGGCGAAGTTCGGGTTTGGGGTATAGGTCTCATATGCGGTGGAGTAGAACATATCAGGGAAATAGTCCCAACCCGGATGGTTTCGGTCTCTGTCGCATGATGCAAAAAGTATCATGGCCAGCAGCGCAAAAAGTATCGATTTGGATTTTGTCAACATCATCGTACCTGTATTATTTTTTTTCAGCTAAATCTTTTTCAAGTATCTCAACGGCACCGGATTCGCTCATAATCCTGCCTGCCTCATTTGCGGCATCCCCACCAAGCAATTCGGCGTCGATAACAATAATAAACTTGTCGTCGGTTGCCCTGTCGTCGAAAATCACAGCCTCCTGTCCCGGAAAAAGACGGGCCCGAACCGAAAAGGTAAAGAGACTGGTGATGGTCACAATAAGAATAGTAAGAACAATAGTAATTACAATAAACGATGGAAAGGAGTTAAAGGGTTTCCCTCCATAATCGATGGGCCAGTCGAGCACCGAAGTGTAGTACAAAAAAGCGAGAACACTCAGAGCACCGGTAATGCCATAAATAAGACCTGCTGTAGGAAGCTTCGATTTCCGTTTCAGAAGGTGCAGCACCTCATGAATCGGGTATGGCGTAAACACATCAAAAATCGCAAGATTCCTTTCCTGAAGGGATTTGATGGAAGCCACCAGAGTCTTCTCCTCATCAAATACTCCTATTTTGTATTTTGTCGACATATTTACTTTTTTAGTATCTCTTCTTATAAGACTGGAAGGCTTACTGGCTATAAATCATGCGCCTGATGTGCCCTTCATATCTTCTAGTCATCAATCTTCGATCCGATATTCAGCACTCCCTTTACCTCACTTATTGCGATCATCGGGATATACCGGAAGAAAAGCAATACTCCAACAACAAACAACCCAATGGTTCCCACATAGATCCCAATCTCAATAATGGTTGGGGAATACGAAACCCAGTTGGAAGGTAAAAAATCGTTGGCAAGGGAGGTTACCACGATGTTGAAACGCTCAAACCACATTCCCAGGTTAATTGCGAGGGATATCAACAATAATCCCCATGTGCTTTTCCTGATTTTTTTGAACCAGAAAAGTTGTGGAATTATTGCATTGCAGATTACCATCCCCCAGAACTGAACCGAATACTCGCCGGTTACACGGTTTCGGAAAAAGGTGAACATCTCGTACTCGTTCCCTGAATACCATGCCATAAAAACTTCAGTAGCATAAGCTGTTCCCATAATAAGGGAAATGAAAGTAAGGATCCGGGCAATGGCATCCATGTGATTGTCGGTAATATAATCGTTAAGCTTATATACTTTCCTCACTACAACCATCATTGTCATAACCATGGCAAATCCGGAAAAGATAGCCCCCACAACAAAGTAAGGGGGAAAAAGCGTTGTGTGCCAACCGGGGATAACCCCAACGGCAAAGTCGGTTGAAACGATAGAATGCACCGAAACCACGAGCACCGCGGCAATACCGCCAAGGATAAAACTGAGGGATTCAAAACGGATCCACTGATGACTGCCGCCTGTCCATCCCATGCTGAAAAAGCCATAGACGGCTTTCTTAATCTTGGAAGTGGTTTTGTCGCGAATGGTTGCGAAATCGGGAAGCATACCCATATACCAAAATGAGAAGGAAATTAGAAGGTAGGCCGAAATCGCAATAAAATCCCAGAAAAGCGGTGAATTGAAGTTTACCCAGAGTGGACCGCGGGTATTGGGGTAGGGGAAGATAAAAAATGCCAGCCAAACCCGACCCATGTGCAATGCCGGAAATAATGCCGCGCAGCCCACCGCCACCACCGTCATAGCCTCTGCAGCCCTGTTAATGGATGTCCTCCAGCGCTGACGGAGAATAAGCAGGAATATGGAGAATGCGGTACCGGCATGACCGATCCCGATCCACCAAACAAAGTTGATAATCTCCCATCCCCAGCCAACCGAGTTGTTCAGACCCCATGTGCCAATTCCTTTTGCCACAGTCATGTAAATGGCATAGAATCCAAAAAGAGCGGCCACACTTGCAATTGCCATTGTCAGGTACCACCACATACCCGGACGGGCATCGATGGGTGCCATGATGTCGCTGGAAATCTGACCATAAGTCTTGTTCCCTTCTACCAGTGGGCCTCTTATACTCCTGTTATACATACAGTACAGGTTTTTTATTTGTTTTTCTACAAAATTTCAATAAAACCAACTCAAATTACAAAATGCAAAATGCAAATTGTAAATATCAAATGTCAAAGAATAAACAACAATAACTATCTCAATTTACTGCTCAAAAATCCAATCTATCCTCAAATCAAAAACACTTGGGTTTTGACTTTTGCATTTTGCATTTTGCCCTTTGCATTTTGCCCTTTGCATTTTCCCATCTACTCCTCAACATTCCTCACTTTTGTCAGATACCCCACCGAAGGCAAGGTATGCAGTTCTTCAAGCAAATGATGATTCCTCGGATCCGCTTTCATTTTTTGACTTTGCTCTCCTTGTCGTTCATTACAAATTGCAAAATGCAAATTGTAAATATCAAATGTCAAAGAATAAACAACAATAACTATCTCAATTTACTGCTCAAAAATCCAATCTATCCTCAAA
>JAIFNN010000168.1 GCA_020047715.1 Bacteroidota bacterium
TTCAACAAGATGTTCTTTGATGATTCCCTGAAGCTCGGGTTTATCGATGAGGTTATACATTTCTTCCGGATCATTTTGAATATCATAAAACTCGTTGCGATCCCAAATCCCCTGATAACGAATGTATTTGTATTTGTCGGTGCGCACCCCGAAGGTGGTTGGCGTCATAGGGAATTCCCACTCCCAGAAATACTCGTAGAAAATTCGGTCGCGCCAGCCGCTCTCATCGCCCTTCAAAAGCTGAGCAATAGAAAATCCGGGCATTTCAGCAGGTTTTTGTAAGCCGGCCATTTCCAGACAGGTTGGAGCAATATCAACATTCTGAACCATTTTTGTAATCATAGTTCCGCCGTCAACCAGTTCAGGACAATGCACCAAAAATGGTACTTTAACCGATTCTTCATAAAAATGCCGCTTGTCGATGAGGCCATGCTCCCCCCAGCTAAAACCGTTGTCGCCCATGTAAATAACCAGAGTTGACTCGTCAATACCCTCTTTCCGCAGGTAATCCATTACCGAGCCAATGCTTTCGTCAACCCCAAGCAGGGTTTCGCAATAATCCTGTACCATGGTGTTCAGGTCGCTGTTGGAATTGTACATATAATCCACACCGTGCCAGCTTACTCTCTGATTGGCTACCCACTCAGGCCATTTCAGGTCGCGGTACGCCCCGGTTTTTGTCTGTTCAAAGGTAGCGGGAAGCTTGTATTTCTCGTTCCTGTATTTTCCCTTGTGCCGCTGTGCAGGCTCAAACCCGGCATGGACAGCTTTGTGCGAGAGGTAAACAAAAAACGGCTTTGTCTTGTCACGTTCCTCAAGCCATTGCAGGGTGTGCTCGGTAAGCAGATCGGTGATATACGTCGAATCTTTATAGCTTACCCGTTTCCCGTTGATATTCAGGCTGGGGTTGTAATATTCACCCTGACCGCGAAAGCTTTCCCAGTGGGAGAAGCCCGGACGCGGCGAATCGGAATCGTCGCCCATATGCCATTTGCCGAAAAAAGCGGTCTGATACCCTGCCCCCTGCAAGTATTGAGGAAAATACGTCAGATTTCCAGGGTCGGGAGCCTGATTGTCGACAATGGTATGGGTATGCGAATACATGCCCGTGAGAATGGATGCGCGGCTGGGAGAACAAAGGGATGTGGTTACAAAGGCGTTCTGAAACCATGCTCCTTCCATTGCCATGCGATCCATATTGGGTGTTTCGAGCCAGGGTACTTTGCCTGTAAATCCCATGAAGTCGTACCTGTGATCGTCGGTAAGAATGAAAATGACATTTCTGGGTTTTACATTTTTATCCCTCTCGGGGGATTTTACCTTGGCGGGTTGATTTTGGGCATATGCGCTTATCGAAGTGAATAATACGGTTGCCCCGAGGGCTAGATTTTTTTTCATTTTTTTGTATTAGAATCAATAAAGTAAGTGCATGTGTCTGTATCAGCGATTGCTAAAGGACTTCACGCAATTTATGCCTCTTCGCAGTCCCTGATTGTTGAACCAATCAACTGACAGCCAATATTTAAACCTTGACGCATGCCGAAAAATCCATAAAGCTAATTTCCTATAAGCCGATAGGTCTGAATCCCCTCATTATGCTGGATTCTCAGGGTATAAACGCCAGGTGCGTCAACGCTGAAAAAGTAGCTTCCCTGTTCCCCATCCAGTTTCTTTTTAACAAGGCTGCAACCTAACACATCAAAAAGTTCAGCAGAGGCGTTGTAGTGATTATCCCCTTGGGCATCTATAAAAAAAGAGCCGTTAAAGGGATTGGGATATACCCGGAATGAATGGTCCAATGCATCGATGCCAACCGTGCACTCAGGACTGTTTGCTGAATACACTTCCACGGTTACCGGCTGGGATGTGGCTGTGCATCCTTTTGAGTTGGCAACAAGCGTATAGGAGCCACTCTCGGATACTTCAATAGAACTTACTGAGCCCTGAATTTTTGCAGATCCTTTCATCCAGTTGTAGGTCGCATCGTTGGAAAGGTTGGTGCTAAGTTTTACTTTTCCCCCGGGACAAAAAGCAAGATCTCCCCCGACAGTAACAGTAGCCTCCGGTATAGGATTTACGCTTACTTCAACCGAGTCGGAATGTAATTCGAGAAGGCCTTTTATCGCCTTAACGGAGTATTTCCCAGCCTCGTTGACCAAAATTTCAGAACTTGTTTCAGCCAGTTGCTCTTCCCCCTTAAACCACTGATACGTAGCATCGGTTATCGATGGAGCCGTTAAGGTAAGGCTCTCCCCTTCGCATAGCATCGTTGGCTTGTTTGCACTGATTCCAAAATTGTCGGGAACAGCTTCGTCAAACGAAAGCACGATTGTATTGGCTATTCCGCTTTGTTTCGGGTTCGCGATTGTGAATGTGCCACTGCGTTCCTTATCGCCAGACACGATGGTATATTTGTAAGTTCCCAGGAATCCCTCAAAAGAGGTTTTTCCCTGTAAATCGGTTACACTATCGGTCATTTTGGTCCACCACTGATTATAAATCATTTCTTTCCAAACCTCTCCGTGCGGTCTGACACTCCAATCCAAATTATAAAAAGCAGCATCCGGCTTCCAGTGACTTCCTGCCCAGAAACCCCAAACCAGGATGGACTTCACGGAGGGATGACTAAAAGCAATGGTCATGAAATCGCGGGTATAATCGGCCTGAACTGCACGTTGGGTGGTTTCAATGTCATGTTCGGTAATTTTGATATCCTTGCCAAGCTCGCCAAAACGGTCGAGAATTGAGTAAACTCTTGTGATTGGCGTCAGATCGCTTGAAAAGTGACCCTGCATGCCGATTCCATTAACCCCAGCTCCCCTTTCGTCGAGGAAATTGATGAGATTATAGTAAGAATCCTGCTTTTGGGTATCCAATCCCCCGGAACTCAAAATACCATAATCGTTGATATAAAGTTTTACATCGCGATCGTTCTGTCGGGTTCGCTTCAGCCAGTCAGCCATAACGTCGTTGCCAAGGATTGCCATGATATCCTTTTCCGAATAGGGCTCATTGATAACATCCCAGTCGTTAAGCCTCCCGCTGGTAAATTGCGTTACCTGGTCGATGTGTTTGTCGATTTCGTTCCGTAGGGCAACCGGATTGGTGCTGAGCGACTGGAGCGTTGTCGGGCACCATCTCCAGGCGGGCCAGATGACATTGTGCCCGCGGACGGGGATACTGTGCTTTTCAAGAGAATCGAGCGATTTGCGGAGGTTAAGGGTCGAATTGGGATTAAACTGCGGCCATTTCAAATCATTTTCAAATACAACCTCATTGAAAAGCTCATAGACTTTGTTGCGAAAAACGGTGTTCGACAAAAATACGGAAGCAGGTATTGCGGTTCCAAACCCAAACTGGTGTTTGATCATTTCAATGGAAACCTTGGCATCGGGAACCAATTGTCCCTGTTCGTCATAAACAACCACTTCAACAATTCCTTTCCTTACCTGATCGATACGTGCGGCAGCCGGAGCTCTCCATGCAGCCTCGGGATCTCGTCCGCTATAGGTAATTTCCGTGAGAGGCAGATCGTCAAGTGTAAGCGAATTGTAGTAGTTCAGATATCTTACATCGGCAATCTCAACCGTTTGATTTGTAAAGCCAGCAAATAAGGAATAGCGTATCTGTGCAGCCGTCCAAGTGCTGGCACTTTTTACAGAGGCGTAATACTGTTTCCATTCGCTTCCGATACTCAACTTCAGATAGATTTCCTTTGCATAGGAGCTGCTGTTCTCGATAACCACTGTAAGAAATCCTTCTCCCGTTTCCTGAATGGAGGAAACCGTGCGGGCATAAAAAGCAACCAAAATCACATCGTTGGTTGCTATTCCGGCAGTTGGAGGAAACAGAATCTGGGCATCCCATGGATTCGAAACATCGTTGGCAGTAACCAGCCGCAGCGCCTTGGTAAAGGCCTGGTCGGTAACATCGACCTGGGTAAGGGTTACTTTTCCTGACTTTGTAAAGGTTGTGCCGGTAGTGGCGTTTAACTGTGTACCGCCCTCGGGGACTTGCGAAAACAGTGATCCGCAGAAAAAAATCAAGCCAAAGGCAAAGAGATTTATAGGATGGAATTTTCTCATCGTGTGGTAGTAAATTGAGTTGGTAACCAAGTATCCAAAAGTAGCTGAAAATATGCTTGAAAACCGTTTTCAGTATTCCAAAAACTGCAAATAAGAGTGATTTAGAATCATTTTAAGGTGAAACCATGGGAAATGACCTTCCGATTTAGAATGGGAAGTGTTGGCAAAGATTAACTTTTCGCTCTTAAGAAAAATCAGCCGGAAGATTTTTTCAGTGATCAATCTATTTTCACTTTCTCAATATCGGATTGTTCAATCCAATTGGCTTTAAGCTTTTCTCCAGCCATCACACGATTGTAGAAATCCCGGATGTCGCCTGAATACGGGTATGTATCGAAAATATCTCCTCTGCCAAACATGCGCGGATCGCCGTCTTTCTTAAGTTTTCGGACCATCTGTTTGGTCAGTTTGGATTTTATGCTGGCGTATTCCGGATTTTCGGCAAGATTTTCGATGCAATCAGGATCATTGGAGATCCTGAACAACTGCTCGGCGGGCGACTTTCCGAAATTCAAGTCCCAATAGCTGCTTTTCCCTTTCAATCGGCGTTCGTTTAGGATAAAGCTTTTTGTGGGAGAGCCGTCACAATCCATGTATCCGGTTTCAGGGTTCCCTGCAGGCCAACGCTCGGGCTGATAATTTCGAAGATAGAGAAATTCACTCGTTACGATTCCCCGGATGGGATATCCTGCATCATCGGGCCGCCCCAAATCGGTCCGCTCTTTACCGATCACCATGTAGTCGCGTAAATTTCCTTTGTGCGAACCAGAGAAAAGCCCGACAAGACTTTCGCCCTCCATAGGCTGCATTCCGCTTTTTTCAGGCTTTACCCCTGCCACCTCCAGAAATGTGGGCGCGAAATCGGTGAAACTAACAAAATCATCAATAGTCTGGCCCGGATTATTGATGCCCCCGGGCCACATGACAGCCAGGGGCAGGTGGTTCGAAAGCATGTAAGCGTTGCCTTTCACTCGCGGGAATGGCATTCCGTTATCGGAAGTAACAACTATGATGGTGTTTTCGAGTAGACCTTTCTCTTCCAGTATTTTCAGCATTTTCACGACATGCGAATCGAAGTATTCAATTTCGTAGGCATAGTCGAGCATATCGTTCCTTACCGTATCGTTATCGGGCCAAAAACCCAATACCCTGTCAATATCGGTAAGCGATTTCCCCCCCTTGCTTACGCCCGCCTCAAATTCATAAGCCCGGTGAGGCTCTGTGCTTCCAAACCAAAAGCAAAAGGGTTTCCCATCCGGATTGTCTTTAAGAAAGGATTCGAAATTGGCCGCATAGTCGTTATCGGAAATGTATTTTGCCGGGGGAACGGTTTTGTGCTCATTCCATGAAGGACCCAGCAATTCGCGTGCTTTACCATCAACAGTGCCCGGATTTCCGGGAGCCCAGCCTTTTGCAGTGAAACCAACGTGGTAGCCATTTTCGATAAGTGTTTCAGCATAGGTTTTAAACTTCGCCGGGAAAAACGGTACATGGTTGGCAGCTTCTTCAAGCTGCCATGAGTTTCGCCCGGTGAGAATGCACGAGCGTGAAGGCGCGCATTTGGCATTGGGTGTATAAGCGTTGGTGAAAAGAATCCCTTCACGGGCAACACGATCGAAAGCCGGCGTTTTCACCCAGGTGCATCCATATACACCTGCATGCGGAAAGGACTGATCGTCGGCAATGCAGAAAAGAATGTTGGGAGCCTTTTTTGCCTGACCTTCTGGTTTATCGGTTGTTTCGGGGGAAATGCCCGTTAGTGTGATTAATAGGATGGATTTAAGCATTGCGGGGGCCAATTAGGTTGGTTAAAAATTAATTGAAATGGCATCGGTCTTGTATAGCATAGTTACTTTGCATTTGCGGTAAAGAGATTCCTGTAAGAATACTTAATGAAGATAGAATTACTTCACATTATTGATTCATTTGACCCTAAAATTAAATAATTAATTCAACAATAAGTGAATGAATTCGATTGATTTTCATGAATATTACCTTCCGGATTATGGGATTTTAATCTTTCTTGTTGGGCCAGAAGCCGATTTAGCTGGACAGATGGTATAATAAACTATGATTTTTGCGGATAAATTGATCCTCATTGATAATTATAAGTGGCAAAGACAAGCTAATTCAAAGCCGGATGCAGGAATATTTGTATAAATCCCTAATATTTTCATGCAAGACCCCATAATATACACGCCGGACCGGGGGTCCGAGGCTATTTTTCAGGGGTCTGGTTATAATTATTACGGGTCTGAAGGTAATATTAATGGGTCGGGAGCCTATTTTAAGGGGTCGGATACAAATATCATAGGGTCCGGCCCTGATTTTTATAAATTATTGCAGGAAATTCGATTCGGGGGCATTATATTCTGCAAAAACTCATATCCCCATCCCTATTTGAATACACATTTACTTTTCACATCTGATCCAGCGGCCACTGTCTTCATCCAAATCCAAGGAAATCGGATTGAGTAGTTCTCCCGTGATGGCATCTGAAATTGAATTGTAGGTGTATGAGTTAAATTTCAGAGAAACGGTTTTGGCTTTCCCATCATTAATCAGAAAATAATGATCTGCATTTTTACTTGCCAGGCGATAAACCAATGCTCCACTGCATAAATAAGGGCTTTGAAGCTTTCCAACTGCATTTTCGGTAAGGATTTGCTGAGCTAATTCATTTTCAGGTACAAAACACTGATGGGAAACATCGAGTCCGATTATTACAGCTGTTCCCTTTCCGTATCTGTTTTCGATAATGGCTGGCTTTCCATTGCTGTAGCTATCGATTACAGTTCCGGCCGTAGGGGTAAAATCGGCTACAAATCCGGTCCAGCCTTTATTCTTTAAACCAATGCGCACATTCGATCCGGAAAACTGAAAATTATCAAGTGTTGCCCCGAATAGTTTATCGAACCTCGAATCTTTTCCTGATGGCATCAAGGCTGTGTTTTCATCGAATTTTCCTGAAGGAAGATCCATTACCAACCTTCCCCCTTCAGCCACAAACTCGTCGAGCAATTCAAATACTTTCTGATCGAGCGAAATAATTGCGGGCAGATAGATTATTTTATACCGATTAGCGAGACCGCTTTTTAAATCATCAGGAGTCACAAATTCGAAGGGGATATTTGCATTCATCAATGCCCTTGCAACTCCTATCCTTGCTTCAATAGGGAACATTCGGAAATCATCGCGTCCGCGCACCGACATGGCTGCCCATGCTGCATCGTTGTTCCAATCCAGCACAACACCAACCATGGGCTCCTTGTGCGCTTCCCATATTTCGTCGCGGTATTTTTGCATGGCTTTCGCCATTGCACCCAATTGAACTGCACGATCGGTTAACTGATTGTTTTGGTCGAGCAGGGAATATTCCCCACCTTCCTTCCCTGCACTCCGGACATTCCAGCACCAGATTCCAAATCCTTTGAACCCGGCGGCCATCTGGCTCATAAACAGTTGCAGGATAGTTCCCCCATCCACATAATACGAATTCAAGGGACTCGCATCTTTTTCTCCGTCAAATTGCTGCGGTCCGCCTGTCGATTCCCATCCACCTGTCCAACCTCCCTTGTTAAAGTCGTTCATAATGGAAGCCTGAATGTAAAAAGGTCTCACAACTTCATTGTTGGTTTCGTTGAAGTGCCAGGAAAGATGGGTAGAAGGATAAAAAGACCCATAATTTTTCACCACATCGGCAATCCTTTCCATGTCAACCCCCATATACGCCGCAGGAAGGAAAAGTCCCATTTCCCCACCTCCACGGAAGGGTTCATTGTGGTTAAAATCCGAGAATGTCTTTGCGCGATTATCAATAATCACGCAGCCATGCTCTGCTTTAAACTGGAAAATATCCATTTTATCCTTGTAATTGCGCTGTGAAACGTTTGTTTCCCAATTCTTGTTGAAATCGTCCCAGGAATCGAATGGCCTGCCCAATCCATGGTGATAAAGACACCAGGCATTATTCAGGTTTTCGATGGTTTTATAATGTGAATGTGCCCACTCTGCAAAAAGTTCCTTTCCCCGACCGGATAACTCCAGTCCGCGTCCGCCCAGTGTTGGATCGTAGGCTGTTTGTGCCCCGCGAGGGAGTTCATCATGGGTTTTAAGATACTCTTTGTTCTGAAGAATGCGATCTTTCATCACCTGCGTTTGGTACTTGAGCATTTTGGGATTTTGACGAATTTCAGCAGATGGCATATTTTCAGGAATTCCAATTTTGCGAAGCAACTCAGGCGTAATTTCTTCCCATCCACCCTCTCCATACCACCATGGAATTAAACCTTCTTCCAGAGCGATCAGCTGAATATCCTCCAAAGACCATCCCGGGACCGTCATTATTTGTTTCAGGCAATTGAAACCCAATTGTTTCATTAGCCGGAAATGTTCACGCATTTCTTTCTCGCCCTCACCAGGCCATTGAATGTATACCACACCGGCCGGCATTGGTTTAATTTGTTTGAATTTCTGCTGCATCGGAGAATCGTGCAACTGATCATAGAGGGGGGTCAGAAATTGGTCGTGTTGCTGTGCGCTTACTTTTGCGAGCAACAATAAAGAGAATAAATAAAGAAGAAGTTTTTTCATGGTGCCAGACATGTTGGTTCAAACCCGGGTTCTCATCCTATTGGGTATAAATAAAAAAAGCAGCAACCTTGAAGATTACTGCTCTAAACGTGATCCAGCTGGGATTCGAACCCAGGACCCCATCCTTAAAAGGGATGTGCTCTACCAGCTGAGCTACTGAATC
>JAIFNN010000223.1 GCA_020047715.1 Bacteroidota bacterium
TTTTCAATCTTTTCGACCAACATTATTTGGTCAAGAATTTCGTCAATTGTCACGGAATCGGGTAGGTTTTTAATACTGCTAATTATTTTGTCCTTTGTTGTCATATTCAATTACTTTCGTACAAAGATATTTGTTTATTCGATGAAATTCAAGTTAATGATCTGCCCTCCTAATATGCGTTTTAAGATATAAATTGGAAAATTAGAGCAATCACCTATAATCTATGCAATAAATCGGCCAACCGATCAGAATTAATTTCCGTAGCTTTTATTTTAGAAAGCATTAAATTGCATCTGCAAATTCACTACACTCTGAAAATGAAACTGTCTTATTTAAAGGCATCCATCCCGGCAACGCAATGGATCTCAGGATACACTGCAAAACTCTTTGCTAAAGACAGCGTAGCAGGCATAACCCTTGCCGCCTATGCCATCCCTGTTTCTCTGGCCTATGCTACCCTTGCCGGTTTGCCTCCCCAATACGGTGTTTATGGCTATCTTATCGGCGGAGCTTTTTATGCTTTGCTGGGAACCGGGAAACAACTTGCGGTTGGCCCAACCTCGGCTATTTCACTGCTTATCGGCACCACACTTTCTACTATGGCCGAAGGTGATCCCCAGCGCTGGGTGGATATCGCCTCTCTCACCGCAATTGTGTTTGCCATGATGAGCATACTAGCCTACTTCTTACGACTTAGCAGTCTTATTAATTTCATCAGTGAGACGGTTTTGCTCGGATTCCAGGCTGGTGCAGCCCTGGCCATCGGACTTACCCAATTGCCCAAACTACTGGGGGTACCCGGTGGAGGAAGCAATTTTTTCGAGCGACTTATGATTCTGATTCAACAACTACCAGAAATGAATTTTGCCGTTTTCGTTTTCGGGGGATTTGCAATTCTCATGATTATAACGGGGGAGAAATATTTTCCGGGGAAACCTGTGAAGATCACCGTGGTGGCCATCTCGATTATCCTGGTCACAGTTACCAATATCGGCAGTTTAGGATTTTCAACGGTTGGGGTGATTCCCTCAGGTCTGCCTGAACTTCATCTTCCCTCCATAAATTTTGCCGACATCAGGAGTGTTTTTCCCATGGCGTTTGCCTGTTTCCTGCTGGCCTTTATTGAAAGTGTTTCTGCTGCAAAATCACTCGCCCAGAAAAACGGTTACGAAATAGACGTGCGGCAGGAGCTGCTTGCACTAGGGGTTGCCAATTTAGCAACCGCCTTGGGAAACGGATATCCGGTAAGCGGGGGACTTTCGCAGTCGGTGATCAATGAAAAGGCAGGAGCTAAAACCCCAATGTCGTTGATGATCGCATCGGTCACTATAGCACTTTGCCTGCTGTTCTTAACCGGCTTGCTCAAAAACCTGCCAACCGTAATATTGGCATCGGTGGTGTTGGTTGCCATCCGCAGTCCTTCATCATTGCCACCCTGGCTATGCTGAGCGTTTTGTTCTTCGGTATTCTCCAGGGAGTTATTATAGCCGCATTGGCATCGCTGATACTCATTATCCGGATCGTCTCAAGTCCGCATGTAGCTTTTCTGGGACGCGTGCCAGGTACCAACAGGTACACCGATATCCAGCGGCATCCGGAAAACGAAGCGTTACCGGGAGTCTTGCTTTTCAGGGTCGAATCTCCACTTTTGTATTTCAACGTTGCAAATGTGTACCAGACTGTCTGGTCCAAAGTAACTTCCTCCGGCCCTGAGCTAAAAGTGGTGATTTTTGATTTGAGCACATCGGCCTATGTCGATTCCAGTGGAGCCCGTCTGATAAAACGACTCTATCACAATCTGGGGGAGCGGGGCATTATCCTGAAGGTCGCAGAGGCACATTCTATGGTTCGGGATATCCTGCGATTCGAGGATGTGGAGGAACTGCTGGGCCATGTAAGCCGCAAGGATTCCGTACATGATGTTGTTATTAATTCTACACAATCCTCTTCTTCCAATGCCCCTTCCTGAACAAATAAAAAGCCAGTATAGAAAGAACAGATTCGGCAATTATGATTGCGTAATAAACGCCCTGCTCCTGCATGCCTGCTTTTGTTGCCAGTATATATGCCAAAGGGATCTCAATAGCCCAGAACGCCACCAGATTGATTAGTGTAGGAGTGCGTGTATCGCCTGCCCCGTTGAAAGCCTGAACCATTACCATTCCCAGGGCATAAAGAACATATCCGAAACTGATGGTTCTGAGACAGATAATTCCTGCCTCCACCACTGCCGGATCTTTTGTAAAGAGGGAGATGAAATAGCCGGTCTTGAAAATAAAAACAATCGATATCAAGCCGAGCAATATCATATTAAACCAAGCTGCCGCCATAACCGCACGCTCAGCTCTTCCGGGCTCTTTTGCGCCAAGGTTCTGTCCAACCAGAGTGCCGGCAGCGTTTGCCAATCCCCAGGATGGAAGAAGCGTAAAGATAAGTATCCGGATACCAATGAAATAACCGGCAACAGCCTCAGTTCCAAAGCCACTGATGATGCGCACCATAAAAATCCAGCTGGAGGTTGCAATCAGGTTTTGGAAAATACCCCCCATCGAGAGTCGCAATAATTTCATGATAATCTCTAAGGAAACTTTCATGTGCCGCAACCTTAGTTTAATACGATGATTCCCCTTGAAAAGCAGGTAAAACTGGTAAATCACTGCAACTCCCCTGCCTATATTGGTGGCAACAGCAGCTCCCATAACACCCATTTCAGGAAAAGGTCCCCACCCAAATATAAAACAAGGGTCAAGCACAATGTTCAGAACATTGGCAAGAACCATTACCCTGAGTGAAATGGCCGCATCGCCCGAACTACGGAACACCGCATTGATAATGAACAACAGCATAATAACGCTGTTTCCGCCAATCATCAGGGCAGGATACATGTATCCACTATTTACCACGGACTCGGAAGCCCCCATCAGTCGTAGCAAATCTTTTGAATATAGTATCCCCGGAATTGCAATCACAATTGAAATAACAACTCCCGCCAGAATAGCCTGAAAAGCGCTTTTGGCTGCACTTTCCGGATCGTGCTCGCCAATTCTCCTCGAAACTATGGCAGTCGTGGCAATGCTCAACCCAAACCCGATTGCGTAAACCAGGGTCATAATTGATTCTGTAATTCCAACCGTTGCGATGGCATCAGCACCAAGACGGGCAACAAAAAGTATATCAACAATGGCAAATACCGATTCCATGATCATTTCCAATACCATTGGAACAGAAAGAAGGAAAATTGCTTTACCTAGGTTTATCCGGGTGAAATCCTTTTCGGTTCCCCCGATAGCCTCTTTTAAATCGTTCCATATTGATTTTAAGGATTGTCGTGAAAAAAGCAATCCTAAAGTTGATAAATTATATTTATTTTGCGACATGAGATTAGATGTAATAAGCCGAAAGCTTTGTGGATAAAACAAATGAAGTGACATACCGCAGTGGCTGCAGGTACAATTCAGAAAGTATGCAAAAATGCAGTACTTAGCTTAGGGATGCAATTACAATTCTCATAGAAGGGAAACCTATAATTGTTGCAAATTTATAAATTAAATTTAATTCCGGTTAGTTTTTCTGATGCCTCCCATAATTTTTTTGAAGTTTCCGGATCAGTGAATTTCGGATTTACCTTTTCCTCAACCGGATAACCGCGCACAGCGCCCAATCCTGATGGCCCATAGAATTTCCCGGACTCTGCCTTAGGTGATGTTGCTGCGTAAAGGGAAGGCAATGCGCCCTTCCATGCAGGCTGAGCAATAATTTTGTTCATCAGGTTATTAACTGCGACATTAGCTTTTGAGCCCTCCATTTCGCCTCCGCGTGTCTGTAGGTTTGTTGAAGCGTAGCCCGGATGGGATGCCATTGTTTTGGTTTGTTTCCCTGCTTTTTTAAGTCGACGGTCAAGTTCCAGAGTAAACAAAAGATTAGCCAGTTTGCTCTGGCTATAGGCCGTCCATTTTGAATATGACTTCTCCCAGTTCAGATCGTCAAAATTAATTTTCCCGAACTTATGCATAAGACTGGAAACGTTAACAATCCGGGAGCCAGGGGTTTTTTCGATAAAATCGCTCATAAGCGCGGTAAGTGCAAAATGGCCCAGATGGTTTGTGCCAAACTGCATCTCAAATCCTTGCACCGTGCGGCGAAGCGGTATAGCCATCACTCCTGCATTATTAATCATTATATCGAGTTTTTCGTATTCCTCGATAAACGCGTCGGCAAAATATTTTACAATTTCGATGTTTGCCAGATCCAGCTTCATAAACTGAAGGTCTGCGCCGGGTATCTCCGATCGTATTCTCTCAAGGGCAGCATTTCCCTTTTCCTTGTTGCGGGCAGCAAGAACAACGTGTGCACCTTTTCGGGCCAACTCGAGACAAGTATAATACCCTAAACCTGAATTAGCACCGGTAACCAAGGCTATCTTGCCAGTTAGATCAGGAATATCAGAGGCTGTCCATTTCATAGAATTAGAATTAAAAGTTAACCAAAGTTAAACTTATTAGCTTACAATTCAATACCGTGTGCTTGCACAAACAAAAAAAATATCAACCGAAGTTGTGTGATTCGGCTTCCAAAATCCCGGGGGCAAGAGTTCCAACAACATACATTCAAATCCATCACTTGGGTTTTTCGCCGGCAAGCTTGTACAGTGCATCACCCGTTAACCGGTTTAGAAGCCATTCCTTCATGATCTCAGCTCCCAGCGATTTGTAGAAATCTATCGAGGGAGTGTTCCAATCCAGAACACACCATTCGAGCCTGCCACAACCCTTATCAACAGCCAGCTTAGCCAGACAGCTCAGCAGGGCTTTCCCAAAACCTTTGCCCCGCATAGGCTCCAGCACAAAAAGGTCTTCCAGGTATATTCCCGGCTTGCCCAAAAAGGTGGAGAAGTTATAGAAATACAACGCGAAGCCCACTGCCTTACCATTGTATTCGCCAAGAATAACCTCTGCCACAGGCTTATCGGAAAAAAGATTTCTTTCGATGTCCTCCACACTTGCAGAAACCATTCCGGATAGGTTTTCATATTCGGCAAGTGCTTTGATGAAATCAAGAATTAAGGCAGCATCCTCTTTCTTTGCCTGACGGATAGCAAAATCAGGAATCGATGTATGGAATACATTTTGATTTACTTCGTTCATTTCTATTCTAGTGTTTTTTGGTTTGCAATTCAAAGCTGTCAAAACTAAAAACAAAAAACGCCCAAACAAAAAACAATAAAACAAATATTGCTAAACTCAGACCTTTTGATATCCCGAAGTCTAGCTGTAAGAAGGAAGCTATAATCGATCGAAAACCGATTGGCATCATGGCCACAAAAGCAACCACAACTCTTCTCCCAATATTATAGGTCAATTGGGAGCCGCATTTTTCGCATTTCCAGCTTGAATTTAAAAGTCTAAATAATTGTTTGCCGTACTCCCTCATGGAGATTTTGTTTCCGCAATTCGGACAGGTTCTGGCTTTCATATGTAATAGCTTAATATAATGACCCTATGGTTTTCAACTTATGTGGCATCAAAGGCGGAAATGAAAGCAGGGTTCTGATAAAAAACCTCCTTTTCCTGAGGAGTATAACCATTAAACTTCACTTTAACATCCACCTCTACCCTGGTGATCATTTTTCCAAAAGATCCCTGGTCGATATTTTTGTCATATTCGACGATAAGTCGGCTCCCGGTATCAGACCAGGTCATCATGAGTTTTGTTCCATTCATGCTGCAAGCGGTCTCGAAAAGACTCTGAAGAACCCTCTCATAGCCGGGCTTCCAGAAAATATAATCCCCCGCCACAAAAACCAGTTTCGCGGGATTGAAAAACCTTCGCAGCACGGGAATACGAGGAAGCACATGTACCAGAAACTTACCTAATTTTCCACCCATATCCTTCACCTCCCATCCATCGGGATTTGCCTGCATTCCGGCAACTATTGCACCACCCTCCTTGTAAACCAGGTAATTGTCCATGTAAAACAAATTACTCTCCATGTATAGCGTGTGATCCTTGTAAAAATCAATAAGCAGTTTCCGTATCTCGGCCTTTTCAGTTTGCTGAAGCTTATGTACATTTTTGTTTTTCCGGGGAAAAAAACGACTGAAGATATAGGTTGTGAATTTGCGAACGTTCTCGAAATCGTTTTGGCTGGCAAACTGCACCGACTGGAAGTTTTCCTTTTCTATATAGGCATAAACCAATGATTTCTCGGTCCCTGCTGCCACATTCTTAAGGTATTCTCCCGGCTTGAGAAGATAGGGTGCCGCAGTTGTGCGAAGAAGCGAGAGTCCGCGACCCGACTGCTCCATTAGCTTTTCCGATTTTGGTTTTGCCGACTTGAGGGGAGCTTTAATTGCAAAGTATCGGATATACCAGGAGGTGAATTTCGCCCCTGAAAAAAAAGTCTCCCGATAACATAAACCTACAGAGCCCAACATACGTCCGCTTTTTCTTAAAAGCAGAAAATAGGCCTCACCCAGATTCTCAAGCTTCTGTTCCGTTTGGGTGTGCTTGTACCTTAGCCCGCCAGGAGTTCCCAGGACATTCGTCTGCAAATGAGCCAGTAGATCGGCGCCCGGCTTCTGTTCCACATCCACCTTTAGTTCGTGATAATTGACAACGGATTTGTTTTGCATCATGTGCTAAGGATTCTGATTTGAAGGTAGATGGAAAGTGATGTGTCCAAATTAATAATCAACTTTAAAAAGTATGCTAATATCAGAATTATCGAAAGAAAAATACAATCTTTCATAAACCCTCCAGCATCAATTCTCCAAAAGCTGAAGGTATATGGAAATCAGGCTGTTCCGAATGTGGCTTCATCCAACTTATCCATTTAAAGGAAACTACTCCAGGGCTAACCGACATGCATTTCCCCCGAAATAATCCCCCCTGTAGCTTGTTGCCCGAAATAAGATTGAACAAACGAAGCGAATTCAGAGGGATGCATCCCCACACGCGATAACCATTTAAGGTAAATGCCGAACGAACCGTGATGCCCTTCCAACTCCATTTGTAGTCGAACTTTCGGTAAAAATCGGCTTTGTAATCGAGCACCCGGCCCAAAGGATCCATCTCAAGACCATAATACGGCTGCATCTTTTCATCGCTTCGGAAGAAGATCTCTACACGATCGGAGTTCAGAACAGCCATTTTATCGGCTGTACCCCGCTCCACAATAATACCGTTGTCGATAACATCAAAGCGAAAATAGAAATACCTTTTGTTGTGCAGGGATCTGAAAATGGTGGTCGGGGGAGGTTCCTTGTCCCATGGATAAACAAAGGTCGACAGAACTTCTGCTCCTGTCCAGAAAGGATCAAAGTTCATCAACGTTCGACCCATAAAGCCTGCTTTCACTTTATGTACCCGGTAAATCCCCATCGCTTGAAAATAGTAATATTGTTAGCAATACAATTTACAATTTTTTGGACTATAACAAATAAAGAATTCCGAAAATATATTGCGATTTGAAAATGGGGGGATTTGGAAATTTGAAAATTAGGGGAATTGGAAATTGGGGGATTTGAAAATGAGAAAATGGGATAATTTGGGTATGCGGGGATTCTAGGACAATAAGATATCAGCAGGAATGCCAAATTCATGATGAAATACTTTAGCCAGCTCAAGGGTAAGGGGTTTGCGTTTATTCAAAATTGCCGAGACATAGCCCTTTGAGCCAACCTTGCCTACAAGATCTTTGTTCTTTAAACCTAGATCCATCATTTTACTTTTAATTGCATCGATGGGATCAGGTTTTGGAACAGGATAGTTCTGATCTTCATATTGCCTGATAAGTAAGAGCACTACCTGAAGCGTCTCTCCCTCTGGCGTTTCAGGTGCTATTTTTTTATCGAACATCTCATCAACCCAATTAAGGTACTGCTGATACTCTTTTTTTGAACTAATTATTTTTAATATCATGATTTTCCATTTCGAATCGAATGCATTAAACAGAATTTTGATTACTTTAATTTTTTTAAATTTTCTGCTGGTGGAAGAAAGTTTTCACCTGTAACTACCTTTTTTCCTGTTTTAGCTTCAAGTTCTTTACGAGCATTTTTTGCAACTGCCCCACCTTGTTTACTTGCTTTTGCATTTTCTATTAATCCTTTAGCTGCTTCTGCTTCTGCAATTTGTCGGGTTGAAAGTTCGGCAAGTGCAGTAAAAATCAGCTCTGCTTCGCTCATGTGATCACGAAGGTTTTGGCTTTTTAAGCCTTTTAAAACTTTATGATTTTTAACGGTCAATTCTGTCCATTCTTGATGAATGATGTTTGTGAGCAATGCAAATTCATCTGATTTTTCAACTCCACTTTCTTTCCAATAGTCAGTTAATTTATTGCGCGTTTCTTGCCCTGTCATTCGCTGCTGAATCCATTTTTCGCTACGTCCTAACTTTTGCCAATTTTCTCTTGCTCTATCAATGCTTTGACTAGGGTCGGATATTTCTTGCATCCGCTCGTACCCAACTTTTGCCAACCATTGTTTGAATGGTTCTGCATTGGGTGATGGAATGGATTGTATGATGCGGAGTAGTGTTCGAGTATCGGCAACATCTGTTTCACGCATTTTTCCATCTTCAGCTTGCATTTTCAAGCGTACGATATTTTCGTACACTTCACTTCCCTCATTGGACAACTTTTTTTTTAAATCACTCCAATACCTTTTGGGTACTGAGCTACCAGTTAAAATTTCAACCACATCAATAATCGAAAAGTACCATTTTTCTTTTTCGGTATCATAATGACTACGTACTTTTTTGCTTTCAAACAATTTTATACTATTCATTAGTGTACTATTTTAAGCGAAAGTACGAAATTTTAATGACCACATAAAAATAATCAGCCCTATCAGCGAATAGGTTTATGCGTTGCAAAGCTGAAAGCAATAAAAAAATGAATCGATTTGACTATTTGAAAAAGCGATAATTTAAAAATGGAAAAAAGCCCGGAGAACCTATCTTTCGACTATTCTCCGGGCTTTTGATTAGCTTATGCCCTGCGGCATGCAGCTTGAGTTTATTGTTTCACGACCCTGAAGGATTTTCCTTCTACCTGAAGCAAATATACTCCGCTTGTAAGATGCGCAAGGCTGATAGCTTGCCCATCAAGCTTGATGTTCATCAGTTTGCGACCGTTCAAATCAAACAGATTGGCTACTGCATTTGCAGGAAGATTTTCGGCTTCAATGAACAGTTCATTTACAAATGGATTTGGATAAACGTTAATCTTCACAATGCTGTTCTGTGCGATTCCAACTGTGGAAGTTACCGTTAAGGTAGCACCAACATAGGTGAAACTATAGTTGTTATCAACTCCTCCTGAAACTGTGATTGCATAATCGCCGGGAGCACTTGAAGCATCAGCCACAGATGCAGCAACAGGTTGAGTGTCGAGTACCGACTTGTCTTGTGAATTCACAAAACCGCTGTATTCAACAACAAATGCTTCGTTTGCTATGCCTTCTCTGCGTGTAGCATCCTGAGCGGTAACGGTAAGTGCTGCTTTTGTGATATTTGCGGAAAGTCCTGTTGGCTGAGCCAGCGTGTAATTAGCCTTTGCTGCGCCTTTAAGTGTTAAAGCAGGAGCAACAGCAACGGCATCCGCTGCATTGACATCGGCAAAAGTACCTGTAAGAGCATCAAGAGCCACATCATCATCACCAACTTTACCATCCAGGAGAGCCTCAGCGATTACAGCACCGGCGTTGCCATCATAAACTTTGTTTTGTGCAACAGCACCGGTAACAGTCAATTCTTTGGCTGTGATATTGGCTGTAAGACCTGCAGGCTGAGCAAGGGTATAGTTTGCAACTGCAGCCCCTTTGAGCGTAAAAGCAGGAACAACAGCAACAGCGTCGCCTGCGTTCTTATCTGCAAATGCAGCGGTCAGAGCATCAAGCGTAACATCTTCCTCGCCAACAACTCCAACAAGTACTGCATCGCTTACTACTGCGTCGGTGCTGCCGTCATAAACTTTGTTCTGGGCAAGAGCTCCGGTAACCGTTAGCCCTTTGGCAGTGATATTGGCGGTAAGGCCTGCAGGCTGAGCAAGAGTGTAATTTGCTATGTCTGCGCCCTTGAGCGTTAAAGCAGGAGCAACAGCAACAGCATCGGCAGCGT
>JAIFNN010000095.1 GCA_020047715.1 Bacteroidota bacterium
ATCAGCCGAAGGAAATTTCAACCGCAACACACCCGAAAAATACACTACCTGGACGGATGATATGTTTATGGGACTCCCCTTCCTGATGCTGGCCTCAGAGTATACCACTGATCCATCACTGAAACAAACTCTTTTGAATGATGCTGCAAGCCAGGTGCTGGCTTTTAACGAGAAAGTTTTCAATAAACAGGACAAGCTTTACCAACACGCACAATATTCTGCCAGACAAGTTAAAATGCCTTACTGGACCCGGGCAAACGGCTGGGGGATATGGGCCGTTACCGAAGTCCTGCAGGGACTCCCCGAAAACAATCCCTATTATAGGAAAATATTGAAACATTACCGGGAACATGTTGAAACGCTCGTGAAATATCAGGTAGCAGAATCCGGTTTTTGGAATAATGTTATCGATGTGCCTGCTTCAGGCGCCGAAACCAGTGGTACAGCCATCATCACCATGGCCATTGCCAGAGGAATAAACCAGGGTTGGATCCCGAGAGAAAAATACGAAGCTGCTGTTCTAAACGGATGGAAAGCTCTCGACACGGTTATCTCCAGCGAGGGAGAGGTAGCTGGAATTTGCATGGGAACCATGTGCAGCGAGGATATTAACTACTACCTCCAACGGCCCATACTCGACAACGACTCCCACGGCATCCTGGGACTCATCATGGCGGGCATAGAAGTGGAGAAAATGCTCAACGACACGGTTAAAGGAAAGTAACATGAGATCCCTCACTCTTTCAGGCATTTTGACTGAGCCTGAAGTTGGGCGTTTTGTAAGGGTGTAATGGGACGTTTATCCAATTCGCACTAAAGTCTATTATGTATTTTTGAAACATAGGAATTCCCCTCTGAAACCCCGGATCAATGAGACCTCTGATCATCTGTTTTTTACTATCGATTGCCAGCCAGGAATTGGTTATGGGCAACGGGGAACTGCGGTTTACGGATAGCCTGTTGAATAAATATTCTTTCCGGCTGCAATTCAAAATTACGGGATACGATAGCTCGTACTTTAATCCGAGAAGTTCATGCAGCATCGCAACCCTGTCCAAAGGAGATAACACACTTCGCATCCATCATGAGGAAGGATTCTGGAAAATTGAGACTTCCCTGGATAAAACTTCCGATATCCAGGAAATATATGATCTGAAGGTCAAATTCATCCTCGAAAAGGGAGAAGCCCGGCAGTGCTTGCCATCGGTTGATATGATTTTTGGCAACTGGAACCAATCCAACTACCTGCTGATGCCCGGATCGGCTTATAATGGCAACCGCTATGAGTCGAGAAAAATCGCTTACTCCCCTAAACTTAATGATCATCGCGATATTGGCAAAGAAAAGAGAATGATTGTTGCAGATATCCCCCGGTTAAACATCTCAAATGGCCCCTCATTTATTCATGCACGTTCCGGAGATATGTCTGTTCCCTCGGCAGGATTTTACTCCCCCGGAAAAAACTGTGGATTCTGGATGCTTACAAAACAGGGCGGCCCTCTTGGAGATTACGGTATCTCTTTTACCGAAAACCGTCAGCGTGATAAAGCGGTTCTTAATCTTAGTCCCAGTGTGGTCAGGGAATTGTACAAATACCGTATTTGCGACAACAATTTTCCTTCCGATGATAAGGTACCTGATTTTCATGTCGGTGACAGTGTAATTCTCGAAGCAAGACTATACTTTTTTCCGGCAACTGCCATCCAGGATATTTATGACAAATATTCAATCATCAGGCAGGAGGTAACGGGAAGAGCTCTCCCAGCTCCATCCATACCTTTGTCGGCTTGTTTCAGGCTGCAGCAGGAAAAGTTCAACAAATATAACTTTGTTGAACCCTTAAACTATTACGCAGTTGGAATGCGGGAGAACTTCTTGCAGGACTGGCAAATTGGATGGACAGGGGGAATGATTTCCACCTACCCTTTGCTCTTTAACGGTGACAGTCTCTCCAGGGATAGAGTACTCCAGACCTTTGACTGGCTTTTCCCGGCAGGTATTTCTCCCTCGGGATTTTTCTGGGATTCGGGGGAATCGTCAAACGACAGCATGCATTGGTATGGCGGGGATATCCGACGGCCTCACACTTCCAACTGGCATCTGGTGCGAAAAAGCGGCGATGGACTTTACTTCGTGCTTAAGCAGCTGATGCTCATGGACAAAATGGGTATAAAAGCATCCAAATCATGGAAAGAGGGAGCCCAAACAGTTTCTGATGCCTTTGTGCGTTTATGGAAGAATAACGGGCAGTTGGGACAGTTTGTCGACAGCCGCAACGGTGAAATACAGGTTGGTGGCTCAACAAGCGGGGCAATCGTGCCTGCTGCACTTGTGCTTGCCTCGGGGTACTTCAATAACCCGGCTTACCAGAAGATCGCTGAGGAAATTGCAGAATACTACTACCAAAATTTTGTACGCATGGGGATTACCTGC
The DNA here is from genome assembly GCA_020047715.1 of Bacteroidota bacterium. GTDB lineage: Bacteria > Bacteroidota > Bacteroidia > Bacteroidales > JACJXF01. Next base: position 2,434 of record JAIFNN010000095.1, read on the forward strand.
GGTGGGCCCGGGGATGCCCTTCAATCGCCCGATAGTGAATCGTCGTATGCTATGCTTGAGTCTTTCATTCGACTTTATGAAACGAGCCGGGATAAGAAATGGCTGAAATATGCTGAAGAAATGTCAAACCAGTTTTCAAGTTGGGTTATTGGATACAACTACAGCTTTCCGGAACATTCTGCTTTAGGCCGTTCAGGTATTCTAACCACAGGTGCCGTAATGGCCAATGCGCAAAACAAACACGGCGCACCCGGCATTTGTACGCATAGCGGATCAGCACTCCTGCGGCTGTACAGGGAAAGCGGGGATAAACGACATCTGGATATCCTGCAGGAAATAACCCGTTTTATTCCACAGAACCTTTCTCATCCCCAGCACCCGATCCCAGGCATGAAAAACGGGTGGATGTCGGAACGTGTAAGTACAACCGACTGGCTGGAAGGTATTGGGGAAATCATGTACGGGTCAACTTGGGCTGAAACAGCACTGATGCTAACCTATACAGAGATACCAGGAATTTACGTTTTCCCGGAGAGATCTGTTCTTGTAGCCTTCGACCAGCTGGAGGCTGTGATTTCGGGGGATACTAAAAGAGAAATTGAGATCACTCTTACCAATACCTGGTCAGAAAGTGCCTTGTTCAGACTCTATGTCGATTCGGAAGAGAAGCTGAATTCCCCTTTGGAAGAAAACTATCTGTACAATTGTCAAACCCTTATTCTGGCACCGAATGAAACAAAAACCCTGAAGTTTAAAAAATGAAAGCTCTGCAAAATAAATCCATATATATGATTTTTAAAAAATTCATCCCTGTAATTCTTCTCCTGTTGTTTGCAGGAAGCTGCACCTTTGATACAAAAGATCAGGAAATTGGAGAAAAAGTTGAAATCCTGCTCAAACAAATGACAATTGAAGAGAAAATCGGTCAAATGACACAGGCTTGCCTAAGCAACATAACCCTCAACGGCAACAAGAACCTCGACATGAATCCGGACCTGTTTCGTGAAGCAATAATTAATCAGCATATAGGCTCATTCATAAGTGGAACGGGACCCGCGCAGAAGTGGATTGATTTCATCACTGAATTACAAAGGGTGGCAGTAACCGAATCGCGTCTGGGAATCCCATTGTTAATAGGAATTGACCATGTTCATGGTGGAAATTATATTGATGAGGGAACAATTTTCCCGCACAATATCACCCTAAGTTGCAGTTTCGATACATCACTGATTTGCCGCGGGGCAGCAATAACTGCTGTTGAAACCCTTGCTGCAGGTATTAACTGGAACTTCGCCCCGGTTTGCGATATAGGCAAAAATCCGTATTGGCCCAGGTTTTATGAAACTTTCGGAGAAGATCCTTATGTTTGCGGCATTATGAGTGCGGCCTATATACGGGCACAACAAGATTCCATTTCCGGAGAAAATAGACTTCTTGCAACCACGGCCAAGCATTTTATTGGATATTCCGATCCCAAATCAGGATGGGACCGGACCCCGGCTGAAATACCCGATCAGATTCTTTTCGAGCAGTTTCTGCCCCCCTTCAGAATGGCTGTCGATGCGGGTGTGAAAACAGTAATGGTTAACAGTGGAGAGGTGAATGGAGTTCCGGTTCATGTTTCCAAAAAACTACTGACAAAAATACTGAGGGATGAACTGAATTTTAAGGGCGTATTGGTTACGGATATCAAAGATATTATGAAAGTCCATGAGGAACATAAGGGTGCAGAAACAGAAAAAATGGCAACCCTCATGGCGTTGGATGCAGGAATAGACATTAGCATGGCATGCAATTCTTATGATTTTATTACCCTGACAAAAGAATTAATTGATGAGGGAGAAATTTCGGAAGATCGCATAGACGAGTCGGTTCGCAGAATTTTGAGGATGAAATTCGAGTTGGGCCTCTTCGATAATCCATATCCTCCTAAATCCAATGAATTTGGCAGCTTCAGGAAAGCGCACCTCGACGAATCCCAGCGAATGGCAGAAGCATCCATCGTTTTACTGAAAAATAAGGACCAGATACTCCCACTCTCCCGCGGAGCACAAAGAATTCTTGTGAGCGGACCCGGAGCAGATTCAAAACGGATGCTGAACGGGGCTTGGACCCTGGAATGGATGGGTGCAGAAGAATCTCGCCAGCCAAAAGAAATGAATTCCCTTTTTCAAGCACTAAGCGAAGAATTCACGGAAAAGAAAATCAGTCATTTTGAAACAGGTAGCGACTCCAAACAATTTTCCGAAAAATCATACATGAAAGCCCTTGAACAAAACGACCTTGTGATTCTTGTTTTAGGCGAACAACCCTATAGCGAATTCAAAGGGAACATATCGGACCTTACCCTGCCTGCCGAACAGCTGGAACTTGCCCGGATGGCTTACGATATGGGAAAACAATTAATAATTGTACTGATTGAAGGGCGGCCCAGAACCATTACCTCAATTGAACCCTATGCATCCGCTGTTATCTTCGCAGGATATCCCGGAGAAAGAGGTGCTGAAGCGCTTTCGGGCATAATTTCGGGTCGGGTAAATCCGTCGGGGAAACTATCGTTCTCCTACCCAATGTTCCCCGGGCATTTTACACCCTATTACCACAAAAACTTTGATAAATCGGAGAATCTTTACGCTTTTGGGCATGGAATGTCGTATACCGAATTTGAATACAGCCAGCTTTCGCTCTCCGACACACTTTTACATTCCCCTGATCAGAATTTAACAATCAGTGTAAAGCTTAAAAACACCGGTAAACGGGAAGGGGCTGAAACATTGCTCTTCTTTTTCAGAGATGAGAAAGGGAAAATCACCCGACCGGTAAAACAGCTCTTCCACTTTGATAAAATCAATCTGCTACCCGGGCAAGAGAAAACAGTGTCTGTCAGCATCGTTCCGGCGGATATTTTTTCGTATCCCGATGATAAAAACAATTGGGCAATGGAAGAAGGCGAGTTCACATTACTGATCGGAGATCTTCAAAAATCGCTCAGATTTTTAAGGGATTAGTTTCTGGGCCGAGCCATAGGTTCCACCCATATTGTAAGGATAAACTGAAGTTCGTTTTTGATGCACCTGGCCTTCCCTATGGGACTGATTCCTTTGCGCCTTAGGGTGACATCTTTTCTTACCAAGACGCAAAGTGGAATTTTAGAAATACCTATCCAAAAAAGTATGATCTCTTACTGTAAAATCAACTTGGAATTAACGATCCGTCCATCGCCCTTCACAACCACAAAATACAAACCCTTCTCCATACCTGCCGTTTCAATCCTCATGATAGATTCCTCCGGCGAGATAACGGTCCGCATGAGCTTTCCCTGGATATTGTATATTGATATTTCCTGAATATCCCCAGCCAATTCCCCAAGATTAAAAATCACATAATCGCCCGCCGGATTCGGATAGATCTGCAACTCAGACATCTTCTCCACTTCCGTTCCTACTCCCGATGCACTTACTGCCTGAAACCAGTTGGTATTAAACTCTCCCGATCTGACATACATGCGCAGGGTGTATCTCCCCTGAGGAAGAAAAGCCAAAGTGGAAACAGTCTTCCAGGTTTGCCAGCCGCCTGTGTTTATAATATCCACAGTATCCACGGCAATGAAGTTTGAACCTTCGCTCCTTCGGATAATTAACTGACTCAGGGCTCTTGTGGTGGCAACCCTGAAACTGATGGTGTAATACTTGGGCTGTGGAACATAAACACGGTAATCGAGATAGTCGCCCGGTGCTGCATATCCCATGTCAAAGCCTCCTCCAGCATCCGTGCATGCCTCAACAACCAAACCATTATTAAACGAAAAATCCTCTGATTGCACTTTTGAGGGAAGGGTAAAGCGGATGGGGAGGTTATTTACAACATCAAAATTTGTAAACTGCGTAAGCAACTGAGCCTCGTTTAATATTGATGTCCCCTGATAAGACAGTTTTATCGTGCCGCCATAGTACAAAGCCTCAGCAAGGCTGATTTCAATGGTGCTCTGACTTAGGCTATTCATTGCCAGACCTGTAACCTCAACCGAGATGCCCCCAATGAGAACTGTAAAATCGGATAGTTGAGCCTCGGTAATTACCGAAGTAACGTCCTTATTCAGGGTAAGCAATATTTTATTCCCATCTTCAGTAGATCGGGCGTAAAGATTTTTAAAATCGACAGCGGTGATTAACTGGGGATCGGAAAATTTGAAGTAATTCAGATTGGATCCGGCCAGATCAATAAAAAAGCGGATTTTATGGGCTCCCTTGGAAAGAATAACTCCACTTACAGTATTGGTTTGCCATTTCTGCCAGCCTGATGTACCCGGTAGCGTGATTAATGGGGTAATTGCCTGTCCATCGATTTCCGCATGGAGTTTTGATCCGCTGGAACCGGAAGCCGAGCGAATCGTCAGCGTATATGCTGCCGTTGAATCCACAACAACTGTGTATTCCATCCACTCCCCTTTTGCCGTCCACCCGACATTGAAGCCATTGGAAGCCTCAACATCCGCGCAGACTTCGATGTCAACCCCGTCGTTCCGGTAACTCCAACCCTGATTCCAATTGGTAAAGACATTAGTATTCCCATGAAAATTCGCGGAATCGCTATCCAGATAAGCAAATCCGCTTCTGCCCAGATTATAATCGACAAAAAACACCGGCTCGTCTGTGTGATATAGTTTATAGGGAATTGTTTCTAAGGTATGTGGCTGTCTGATCATGGCATCCACAACATCCTTCTGATAACTGCAATTCTCGAGCCGGTGGTTCAGAGCAAACTGAAGAACCGCACTAAAAGCAGCATCTACCCCAGGATTGGGGGCTGAACCCTTCCAGTAATTTATCAGGTTTGTATAATCGCTGTTTACACTTACTTTCAGGGGATTGTTGATTCCCGGTTTTTTAACAGGCCACCACGACCAACCAATACGGTTTTTCTCACAAAGCGCAATCAGGCTGGTAAACCAAACATTCGAGTTTTCGCCGGTTTCGCCAAGCCATATGGGTACATTATGAGCATCCCTGAGGCTCGTTGCAAATCGAATAGATTCAAGGTCATTATAAGTCCAGTATTTATGAAAACTGTAAGCCATATTGGAATCCCAGGGAGGTGTGAGTCCCGAAAAATCATTGGCAAACCAGTTCCCTTCGATGAATATGATATGATTGTTGTCGACCTCACGAATAGCTGTGGTGATGTTTACCATCAACTCCTTTAGCTTTGAATTGTTACCTTCGGTGAAAGTCCAGTTGGTTTCGTTAATAAGGTCGTATCCTCCAATCCATTCTTCGGTGCTGTAACGTTCGGCAAGCTTTCTCCACAAAGCAACCGTTTTGTCTTTGTTTGCCTGGCTCTCCCATAAGGATGGTTTCGAGGAATCATAATCGGAAATATTGGAGTCCTTGCCTTGTCCTCCGGGAGCCCCATGCAAATCAAGAATAAGATACATTTGGTTATCTGCGCACCAGTCGAGAAGAGAGTCGATCATTGTAAAGCCCTTATCCAGCCAGGTTATTTCGCCCTGTACCGGTTCATCTTCTATCGGGGGAGTAAACCATTTGTAATGCATTGCGACACGCACACTGTTAAAGCCCCAGGATTTCATGGAATCTGCGTCGATACGTCTGAAATGCGAATCCAACCAGACCGTATAAAAGCTATCGGTTTTCTCTGCACCAATGGTTGCTTCCAGCTTAGCCCGAAACTCGTGTTGGGTGCCGGCTACGTCTGAAGTCTGCATCATATAACCCTCTTGTATCATCCAGTTTCCGGTTCCTATTCCGCGCAGAATGACTTCGTTCCCGTTCTTGTCATATATGTATTTTCCTCTGCAATGGAGGTAGTCCTGGGCACTCAGGCTTGAGGAAGTGAGTGTAGTGAGTAAGGTGAGTGCAGTGAGTGCAGTGAGTGTAGTGAGTTTTGTTAGCTTAGTTAGCACAGTAAGTGCGGTAAGCACGGTGAAGGAAGTCAGGGTATGGAGTATTTTTAGGATTTTCATTATTTCAGGTTTTTCAATTTTCAAATTTGGGATCCGGGAATTTTTGTAAAAACAGTTTACTTATTGCGTTTCCTCATTTTTTTTGACAACATTAACAGAATTTCGACGATTCACTTCATTTAAATCTGCTACCAAAATAAAAACGTTTTCTACAACGCTGGCAGCTTGAACCAGTGCGGGCTTTCGAAGCGATTTCTTTTCAAACGAGTAATAAAGCTAATTTGAAAAACTTACAAATGCAAACTAACGACCTGCCCGCATAGGGTTTAGCTGTTTTTACCGCAAGTGGCGAGCGGCTGTATTAAGGAAACAATTTGTAGATATCTTTTCTATGAGCGACTATAATTAATCGAAGAGTATTCTCAGCTATTTTTTCAAACCCGAGTCTATATTCGCCAATCCTTACACGGTAATAAAATTTAA
>JAIFNN010000066.1 GCA_020047715.1 Bacteroidota bacterium
ATACTGGGGAGGATATTGAGGTTTGTGGAGACTTTTATTAGTGGGATGGGGCAGTAGATAAGGTAATTCAGCCCATTTAGTTAGTTCCTTCAAAAAAGCATATGAAATTTCATACTGGTTATTATGTTACATACAGATCTGGTAATTTTACTCCAGAAGAATACTCTAGTGCTCTAATTGAAGACCCAAATCAGAAATTAGTTCTTTCAAATTATAAAGGAGATAATTGGGATATTGAATGGATATATAACCCTGATTTGAAAGGGTTAGAGTTTGTAATTAGCGCTGAAACATTTGAAATAGCTCAGAATGTATTGTATAACGTTATGTGTTCAGCAACTGTTAGTGATGGAAGTATTACGGCTAGTATTGAACCACATTTTCCTCATGTTCTTGGATCAACAGATGGTGTTGAATTTAAAAGCGTTATCCATTTGAAAGGTATGCCGATTCTATATTACAGCAGCCCTGAAGTACCTTCATATTTCTATCTCACAGCTAAAGCCAGCAATAATTACAAGCTTCAAAATGCAATTATCAAGTATCATCTAAGTGCGGAGATATATAAAGAACAGTACGGAAAATGACTTACGTTTCATGTGCTTTTTTGTTAAAAAAGTGTGCTAAAAAGCGTCTTTTGCCAGGAATGCAAATCAATGTAAATCAGTGCTGTAAGTCCTTATTCGGTGGTTTAAATTTCTAAAATGGAAAAACCACCGATTTGTACACCATGAAGGTACACCATGAAGGTACTTTTTTGACAATTTTGGTGGGATTTGCTGAAAATGAAAAGACCTGTAATTCAGTAAATTACAGGTCTATCTCTTAATTTAAAAAAGCATTTCCGTGGAGATAAGGGGTTTCGAACCCCTGACCTTGTGGCTGCCAGCCACACGCTCTAGCCAGCTGAGCTATATCCCCTTTTTGACTGCCCAAAAGTAAGAGTTTTTTGGATATCTCACAAAAAATGAGGAAAAAAGAAAAAACTATCTTGGAATCAGGCTCATGGCATTGTTTTTTAACAAATTCTATCCGAAAAAACTTAAAGAAACAGCATACTTTGGTTTAATATTTGTATTTCCTCTAATAACAACAGTTGTTTTTGATCCCGGTACCGTAACTATCCTGCTTACAGGAAAAAGGTTTTTCGGATATTGAATAGGCTCATTTCTTTTCTTAATGGAGTGAAGCCTGTACCATTCCAAGGAGCGCACGCATGAAACCTGCGGGTTGCATACTCTGTCCGGATTCCTGATACGTTTTGTTCGATCACCCTTAATAAACACTGTCATGTTACAAAAAAAATCAAAAAAAGCTGACCTTGAAAATAGCAGAGCCATATTTTTAAAAATAGGCCTGGTTACTGCTTTATCGCTAACCCTTCTGGCTTTTGAATGGAAATCAAAACCTGATGAGGGCCCTCTGGATCGGTTTTTTGTTGAATCGGTTTTTGAAGAAGAAGTCGTTGTTTCAATACCCAGGGAAGAAGTTAAGCCCGAGATAGTCACACCCAAAGTTATTGAGATTCTGAATATTGTTCCTAATGACATTGCAATAGATAAGAATTTCATTGATTTTGGCTGGGAAGTTAATCCTGATGCGAGCATCAGTTTCAACAACAAATTTGAGGATCCGGAAACTGTTCCCGATGATAATCCCTTTATTGCTGTGGAAGATATGCCCCTCTTCAATGGAGGCAAACCGGAAAAGGAGTTTGTAAAATACATTTCCCAAAATCTTGTGTATCCCGGTATTCCTGCTGAAAACGGCGTCGGGGGAAGAGTAATCGTTCAATTTGTTGTGAACAATAAAGGCAAAGTTGTTGATGCCCATGTAATTGTGTCTGTTGACCCTGAGCTGGACAAAGAGGCACTTCGGGTAATCAATTCATCACCACTTTGGACTCCCGGTAAGCAAAGAGGTAAACCCGTAAAAGTTCTCTATACCTTTCCGATCAATTTTGTTTTGCAATAAAAATTATAAAATGGTTGAAATACTTTGAAATTAAACAGATAATTCACTACTTTTAGACCCGCAAAAATCCTAAACCATGGAACTTAAAAAAGCAAAAAAAGCTGATCTTGAAAGAAGCAGAGGAGTTTTCCTTCAGATCGGTCTTGTACTGGTTCTTGCACTGATGTTGATCGCTTTCGAGTGGACAACCAAACCCGACCAGGCTAATACGGATAAGTTGGTTGCCGACGCATCCTTCGAAGTGGAAGAAATGCAGATTACAAGACGTGACGAGCCTAAACCTGAGCCCATTCAGCAGCAGCAGGTTGCTGAGATTCTGAATATCGTTCAGGATGACGCTACCATTGATGATGATTTTGATTTTGACGTAGAGGCAAACGCCGAGACCGAGTTCAAATTCACCGGTTTTGCTGATGAAGAAGAAGAGTTTACCGAAGAGGAAGTATTCTACATTGTGGAAGACATGCCAACCTTTAACGGCGGAGATCCTGCGCTGGAGTTCAGAAAATATATCGCCCAAAACCTTCGTTACCCTGAAATCGCATCCGAAAACGGTATCAGCGGAAGGGTAATTGTTCAGTTTGCTATCAGCTCCAAAGGTAAAGTGGTTGACGCCGTTGTTGTTGTTCCCGTTGACCCGGCCCTCGACAAGGAAGCTATACGTGTGGTTTTGGCTTCTCCCCCATGGACTCCCGGTAAGCAAAGAGGCCAACCTGTAAAGGTCCTTTACACCTTCCCGATCAACTTCGTTCTGCAATAAAATTCAAATCCCGGCCGACTGACCGGGATTTTTTTTTATGACTTTCCGAGAGTTCACTTCCTTTTGCAGGAAAAAGCCTAAAAACTTTACTCCAATCAATATCTTTTTATATATTAGTGAGGTCAAATTTGTATTAAAACAAGGCTATGAGAAAAATTCTACTTCTTTTGCTTAGTGCCATTCTGCTGTCATCCTGCGGAGGCACCAAGAAACAAATGCAACGGGGAAATTACGATGGGGTCATCAACAAATCCGTTAAGAAACTAATCAAGAAACCCGACAGCGAGGAATATGCCCGAGCCCTCGACAAAGCATACAAGCTCGCCAATGAGCGGGATATGGAAAGGGTCAGATACCTTAAGATGGAAAACAACCCCAATAACTGGGACGAGGTTTTTGCGCGATATGAAAACCTCAAGTCGCGTCAATCAAGAGTACGGACTGTCCTCCCCCTTAACCTGAACGGAGGAAGTTACAGTTACCCGTTTGTTGATTACGATGCTGAAATCGTTTCAGCTAAGCGAAAGGCTGCAGAGTATTTCTATGTAAACGGGAAAAAGCTGCTGCAGAATCCCGATAAACTATCTCACCGCGAAGCCTATTACCAGCTCATCAAAGCACAGCAGTATTCGGGCGATTCGTATCCCGACCTGAATGAACTTATCACACGTGCAAGGTATTTGGGAACAAGCCGCGTATTGGTTCAGGTGGAGAACAATGCCAGAATACTCATATCACCCGATTTTCAGGATGAACTGCTTGCTTTTAGCGCTCAGGACCTGAACAGCGACTGGGTAGAATTCCACCTTCGCCATCTGAATGAGAACATCGAATATGATTATATGGCTGTTATCCATATAATCGACATCGTTGTTTCACCTGAGGAAACCAAGAACATAGACAAAGTCTACAAAAAAGAGGTTGAGAACGGTTTTGATTACGCCAAAGATGCCCGCGGCAATGTGATGAAAGACACTGCCGGAAACGACATAAAGATTATTCGTTACAAAACCCTTCAATGCTCGCTCGTTGAAACAACACAACGCAAAGCCGTAAACATTAGGGGCGAGGTTGAAATACTGGAGCTTGATCCCATCCGGAAGCTTTTGGTAAAAGAACCTATTGGTGCCGAAAACGTCTTCATGCATTCTTCCGCCCGTGCTATTGGCGATTTGGAAGCCCTCGATGAAGAAGCCAAAAAGAAAATCGAGAATCAGTTTGTTCCCTATCCCAACGATTTGGAGATGATCTATAGAACTGCGGAAACTCTCAAACCCGCTATCAGAAACTCCATCTTCAACAACCGTAGATACGTGAACTAAGTTCCGTCGATACAGAACATTGGCGCTGAGTGCCTGAAGACATGGTTTTTCCCTGACTTCAGGCACTCTGCATTTAAAGTATTCCCCGCTTCAAACTATTTTGTACCTTTGCAGCCGAATCTGAAATTCTATGGCTGAACTTTTTGAAACCAGTACCCAAACCGATAAAGCTATTCTTGTTGGGGTTATAAACCAACAGCAGGATGAAAAAGAAGTAGCTGAATATCTTGATGAACTTGCATTCCTCACCGAAACTGCGGGCGCCATCCCTGTTAGAAATTTTACGCAGAAGCTCGAATCCCCCAATCCCCGAACCTTTATTGGTTCCGGAAAACTCGAGGAAATCAGGAAATATATCCAGGAAAACGAAATCAATATTGTTATTTTTGACGATGAGCTTACCCCAACCCAGCTGAGAAATCTGGATAAGGAACTCAATATCCGTATCTTGGACCGAACCAACCTCATTCTCGATATTTTTGCCACCCGGGCCAAAACAGCGCATGCAAAAACCCAGGTGGAACTGGCGCAATACCAATATCTGCTGCCCCGACTTACCCGGATGTGGACCCATCTCGAACGGCAGAAAGGGGGGATTGGGCTCAGGGGTCCCGGTGAAACGGAAATCGAGACCGACCGAAGAATAATTCGCGATAAGATTACTCGCCTTAAAGAACAACTTGGGAAAATCGACAAACAAATGGCCACCCAACGCAAGAACCGCGCGAAAATGACCCGTGTGGCTCTCGTGGGATACACCAACGTTGGAAAATCAACCTTGATGAATCTCATCAGTAAATCGGATGTGTTTGCCGAAAATAAGCTCTTTGCAACCCTCGACACCACCGTGCGCAAAGTGGTGATCGAAAACCTGCCATTTCTTTTGTCAGATACCGTGGGATTTATTCGCAAACTGCCTCACGACCTGGTTGAATCCTTTAAGTCAACCCTCGACGAATTAAGGGAAGCGGATATTTTGCTCCATGTGGTTGATATTTCCCACCCGGGTTTTGAAGACCAAATTAAGGTTGTAAACGAAACCCTGAAGGAGATCGGGGCAGGTGACAAGCCAATGATTATGGTGTTTAACAAGATTGATGCATACAGCTATATCCACAAGGAAGAAGACGATCTTTCTCCCGCCACTGTGGAAAACCTGACACTCGATGAGCTTAAAAAAAGCTGGATGGCCCGGAACAATTCTACTTCAATGTTCATCTCGGCCATCCGCAAGGAAAATATCGACGATTTCAAGGATCTGCTATACCGGCAAGTCAAAGAGATACATGCGGTTCGTTATCCTTTTAATGACTTTCTTTATTAGCAAAATTTCAAATTAATTTCTTAGCCATAAGATACTCTGCAATCTGAACCGCATTCGTGGCTGCACCTTTGCGCAGGTTATCGGAAACAACCCAGAAGTTCAATGTTTTGGGCTGGGTTTCGTCCCTACGTATTCTTCCTACAAAAACCTCATCCCTGTCGGCACTTGTCCGGGGCATAGGGTAAAGATTTTTAGAAGGATCATCCTGCAAAACAATGCCAGGCGACTCAGCCAGAATCTTGCGAACATCCGCAAGGTCAAACTCGTGCTCGAACTCAACATTTACCGATTCGGAATGCCCGCCGCTTACAGGAACCCTTACGGCAGTTGCCGTTACCCGGATTGAGTCGTCGCCAATAATTTTTTTGGTCTCATTAACCAGCTTCATTTCTTCCTTGGTGTAACCGTTTTCGGTAAACACGTCGCACTGGGGAATGCAGTTCATATCGATAACGTGAGGGTAAGCCATCGGGCCCGTAACCCCTGCCCTTTCGTTTTTAAGCTGCTCAACCGCCTTTACCCCGGTACCGGTAACCGACTGGTAGGTAGAAACCACCAAACGCTTTGCTTTGTACTTTTTATGCAAGGGAGCCAATGCCACTACCATCTGGATGGTGGAACAATTCGGGTTTGCAATGATCTTATCATCTTTCCCGAGGATATGGGCGTTGATTTCAGGAACAACCAGCTTTTTGGTGGCATCCATCCGCCAGGCCGAGCTGTTGTCGACAACAGTGATTCCTGCTTTGGCAAATTCCGGAGCCCACTCCAGCGAAGTACCTCCCCCAGCCGAAAAAATTGCAATGGCAGGCTTCAATGCAATAGCATCTTTCATGCTGATAACCTTGTACTTCTTACCCTTAAACTCGATTTCCTTACCCACAGATTTTTCAGAAGCAACAGGATACAGCTCCGTTACAGGAAAATTTCTTTCCGCCAGAACTTTAAGCATTACCTGACCTACCAGCCCGGTTGCACCAACAACAGCAACTTTCATAATTTTTTCAGTTTATTAGTAAAGGTTTGAAAATATTTATTATTTTTATGTCTCCCACCCAATTCTCCTTCCGATTCATAAGCCGCAAAAATCGCAAAAATAATCCGGATGTGAAAAAAATGTACCTGATTTTTTCATTCTGGCCGCTTTTTGCTACAGGGCAGGTATCTACCGGCTTTGAAAGCGGCCTTGGCGACGAATGGGAACAGTTCCCTGAAAGCCGCTGGGAATCTTCCCCCGATAAAGCTTTATCGGGTTCATACTCTCTCTTTCATGCCTACGACAATCCCGAGGCCGGAACCGACCGGATTTCCTTCAATGCAGGAGTCTTTGACCGCGACTCCTGCATCAGCTGGAAATTTTCACTGCGCCATGGGTATTCGCCCTCCTCGTCCAACAAATGGCAGGTTTTCCTTGCCACCGACAAGCCCGCTTCCCTCTCGAACGGGTCGCAATCGCTCAACGGATATGTAATCGGCGTGAATGTTACCGGAAGCGATGACAGCCTGCGCGTTTACCTTTTGCGGGAGGGAAAGTACTCTGTGCTTTGCAAAACCTCCGTGAATTTCGAAAAAGACATTGGCACAGAGGTTTTTCATTGTTTTGTTAAACGGAGTGCCGACCGACAATGGGAAATCTTTACAGGTCTTTCGGACTCGGTTATGCAAAAGACCGGATTTTCTCCGGAGCCCAAACAAGTTATGCCGGCATTGAGCCATTTCATGCTATCATACAGCTATACATCTGCAAAAGATCGACTGCTTTGGTTCGACGATTTGCAAATTCAAGCCTCATTTATAGTGGATACGGTTCCGCCACAGATAACCGGATTTACGATCCCAAACCGAAATAGCGTTTCACTTGCATTTTCGGAAGTGTTGGATTGCAGTCGCCTTCAGAAGGATCAGTTTAGACTTGTACCCGGAAATACAACACCCGAGAACATAAAAACTGAGGGACTCTCGGTCTATTGCACATTTGGGGAAGACTTCCGGCAAAAAACCGAATACTTTCTGATTGCAACTAGCCTGAAAGACAATGAGGGGAACCTCATGAGCCGCGACAGCATTCGCTTTTTTGTGAATGATGCGGAGAAAAACGATCTGGTAATCACCGAGATTATGGCCGATCCCTCCCCGCCGGTGTACCTCCGCGAAAGCGAATATGTTGAATTGTTCAACCGCTCCGGCTTTCCGGTCCGGCTCGACTCTTTCGCTCTTCAAACCGGAACCAGGGAGTGGCTCCTTCCTCCGTATGAGATTAATCCGGGAGAATATCTGGTTGTCACAAGCGGACACGACACCGGCAGCAATGTGATTCCCTTGTTCACTTCTTCGTCGGTAATAACGAACGACGGTCAGCTGATTCTGCTGAGAAACCGATATGGGGAGATGATCACCGCTGCGGAGTTCTACGTCGGCTGGTACGGAGATGCATTCAAATCGCAGGGCGGATGGTCGCTGGAGCGGATTGATGCGGAAAACCTCTGTGGCGGACAGGAAAACTGGACAGCCTCGATAGAACACCTGGGAGGAACTCCCGGTTGGCATAACTCGGTGCAGGCTGAAACATCCGACTTAAAACCTCCTAATATTGAAAGGCTGGAGTTCGTGAAAGAAAACTCGATCCGCCTGGTTTTCAGCGAGAACGTCGACCCAACGACTGTTCCCGGGCCGGAAACCTTTAGGCTTGCTTCCGGATTGCTGGTTGCCGATTCGGTATTGGTCCCCGAATATTTTTGCAGTAATGCTGAAATCGTTTTTAAAGAAAGTTTTGTTAAAGGCACAATCTATGAAATGGAAGTCCCCGGGGGAATCGCTGATTGCGCAGGAAACCAGCTTGTGACGAAAGGCCCGCTCAGGTTCGGCTTACCCTCAAGCACCGGCCTTGCGGATATCATAATTACAGAGCTGCTTTTCTCAAGTATTCCCGGCTGCGTAGAGTATCTGGAACTTTATAACCGGTCGGATCAGCTGTTGGAACTTTCCGACCTGAGGATCGTGGTCAGCCAGGAAGGCGAGGCCGGGAAACCATCAATCCCGCTAACTACTCCGGTATTGTTTTTCCCGGGGGAATATCGGGTACTGTGCAAGGACAAAAATACGCTGATCTCCTGTCACGATATCCAAAACCCGGAATCGATCGTCGAAGCGAAAGAACTTCCATCGTTGCCTGACCTCGGGGCATGCATAAAGCTGCTGAACCGCTCCCTTGAGTCGGTTGATATGTTTTGCTATGCGCCGGAAGATGAATTCCCCATGCTCTCCGACTCTCATGGAGTGTCGCTGGAGAGACTCTCGCTGGATAAAAAAACTGGCGATCAGTCGTTCTGGCATTCCGCCTCTTCGGTATCGGGCTTTGGTACCCCCGGAATGGAAAACTCACAATGCCTTTCGGGCATTTTAGGACAGAAAAAATTCGAAATATCCCCCGAAATTTTCTCCCCCGATAACAATGGGAAAGATGACATGCTTGAAATAAGCTATTCAATGGATAAAGAAGGATTTATTGGGACAGTAGCCGTTTTCGATCCCTCGGGCAGACTTGTTCGCTATATCGGAACTAACGAAATTCTGGGCACTTCCGGACTTTTTTTATGGGACGGAAGGGATGAGTTTGGAAAGGTGTGCGCTACAGGTTTGTATTTGATTTATGCCGAAATATGGAACCTTGAGGGTGAGAAGGAAAAGTTCAAAAAACCTGCGGTTCTGGTAAGGGAATAACTCAACCGGCCAGACAAAAGGAGTATATAAACACCTTATGTCTGGCCGATGGGGAAAGGATAGCGCCCGATTCTACAGGCTTTCAATAAGTTTTTCCATAATCAGGGTCATCTTTGGAGCTGAAGCAGCGGCTGCCCGTTGAACGTCTTCAACGCTCACTTCAACAATCCGTCCGGGAACTCCGAGATCGGTGATGATTGAGATGGCAAAGCAAGGCATTCCCATTTGGTGAGCCACGATAACTTCCGGTACTGTAGACATTCCAACGGCGTCGCCACCGATTATCCTGAAATACTCGTATTCTTTAGGTGTTTCGAGAGTGGGCCCTGTTACGCCAACGTAACAGCCCTGCTGCACCTTAATGTCGTTTTCAAGGGCAATAATCACTGCCTGCTTGATGAGGTTTTTGTCATAACTCTCGCTCATGTCGGGAAAACGATCGCCGAATTCAGGGTAGTGTTTTCCAATCAAGGGGTTTGGCAGAAGGTTGATGTGATCGGTCTGAATCATCAGATCCCCGATTTCAAAGTTGGGGTTCATGCCTCCGCTGGCGTTTGAGACAAACAGGTATTTGACTCCCATAAATTTCATAACCCTTATTGGAAAAGTTACCTCCTGCATGCTGTAGCCTTCGTAGAAGTGAAACCGTCCCTGCATGGCCATAACTTTTTTCCCTCCCAGGGTACCAAAAATAAGCTTGCCATGGTGTCCCGGGGCTGTGCTTACCGGGAAATTGGGGATTTCTTCATAATCGAGCGACATATAAATGTCGATATCATTTACCATTCCCCCGAGACCGGTTCCCAGAATAATCGCTACTTCAGGCTGGAACTTGGTTTTTTCCTGAATGAAGGATACTGTTTCTCTTATTGTTTCTAACATAATTTAATATCTGAATATTGAAGTTTTCCTCATCATCGTTGAGAAATTCAATCGCTATGGGGATATAGAACATAATGGCCTTAAAATCGGCGGGAAGATCGGAAAATTTTTGTAAACGAACGGCATCTTTTTCCGTTGTGATGAGAATTTTTTCTGATTTCGGGATATTCTCAAATTCCGAGCGTATAGCTGAAAGATCCATGTCCGTAAAATCATGATGATCAGGAAAATGCATTTCGGTAATCTCCCTCGAGAGCGTGCTTGCGAATTGCAGCAAGGCCTGAGGGTTGGCAATTCCGGAAACGAGCAGTACGGAAGGCTTCAATAACGGCAGATTGGAAACATCACCTGTCTCAATGTTCTTAAAAACAGGGAGAAGCCCTTTTTGCTTCACCGTGGTAAAATAAAGGTATTGCAGGTTGTTAAGCCGCATATTCCTGACAATAATTCTTCTTTCGATTGGCTTAAGGTTTTCGGGGGATTTTGTAACGAGAATCATGTTAGCCCGTTTCTTTCCGGATGCAGGTTCTCGGAGGCGGCCAAAAGGAAGTAGGTAGTCGTCCGAAATGGGCCGGTTATAGTCGATGAGCAAAACGGAGAGTCCGGGTTTCACATACCGGTGCTGAAAAGCATCATCGAGCAGGACAACCCCAATATCCTTCGAATATTCGAGGATCTTACGTATTCCGTCCCGTCGGTTTTCGTCAACGGCGACAATGATTTCCGGGAATTTTCTCTTGATCTGGCAGGGCTCGTCGCCAATGGTTTCAGCATCGCTGAACTCATCTGCCAGGATAAATCCCTTTGTTTTTCGTTTGTATCCCCGACTAAGAACGGCCACCTTAAACTCATTTTTCAGGAGGTTCACCAGGTATTCCGTATGAGGCGTTTTGCCTGTCCCTCCAACGGTAATATTTCCAATGGATATAAGAGGCACATTGAAACTCTCTTCCCTGAGAATACCAAGGTCGAAGGATTTATTGCGCAGAAAAACGATTATCCAATAAAGCCCGCTGAAAGGAAGTAATAAATATGAAAGTATGCTCTTCTTTGTCAAGGGATTAAAGTTTAGAAAAGAAAATGAAGCTTCGACCCGGGGCGCAGATCCCTTTTCTGCGGCCACGGGTCAATCGCTTTCCCTCAAAACAGATCGATTTCAAAAGGCATGATTGCCTGAATTCCCTGCATGGATTTAACAGCCTGGAACTGTTTGTAGTATTTGTATTCAACTCCGAGCTCCCGCTGAATCATTTTAACGTGCACATCCCCTGAAATTTGCCTTACGATAGCCTCGAAAGGATCTTCAAGCTTGGGATACTCAACGGTTCTGAAATCTACCAGGTTGGCTTCAGCGGCGGCCATCTCAATTGCTTTGTTCAAGCCACCGAAATCATCCACAAGACCCAGTTCTTTAGCGTCTGCAGCGCTGTAGACATGACCCCGGCCGATTTTGTCGACCTGTTCCACGCTGAGATTTCTGCCTTCGGCAACACGACTGGTAAAAACTTTATAGGTGTTCAGCACCTCGTTTTGGATTACAGCCATTTCTTCCGGCTTAAGAGGGCGGAAGAACGAGCCAAGGTCGGAATGCGTATTTGTGTTTACCACATCGGTGGTGATGCCCAACTTGTCGTTCATGAATTGCTTGGTGTTGGGCAGTATGCCGATTACTCCGATAGAGCCGGTGATGGTGTTGGGGCTGGCAACAATTTTACGGGCAGGGGCAACGATATAATATCCGCCGGAAGCAGCTACATCGCCCAAAGAAGCAATAAGGGGCTTGGTTTCCGAAGCAAGTTTGACTTCTCTCCAAATGATTTCTGATGCGAGTGCACTTCCCCCACCCGAATTGACCCTGAGAACAATTGCTTTAACACTGCTGTCGCGACGAGCTTCACGTATCGTTTTAGCTAGCTTGTCGGCACCCATATTGTCGGCCGTTCCATCTCCAAGAACGATGTTACCTCCTGCATAGATCACGGCGATTTTATCCTTTACCAGACCTTTTTTCTCAGTCCTGACTTTGGGGGCTTTGGTATATTTCTTAAGGGTAATGGAGTTTAGGTTTTTCTTCTCTTCGGTTGAGGTAAGAGTTTTGAGTCCGGAGAGAATCTCATCGAAATACTTAAGTTCGTCAACCATCTTGTATTCGAGAGCTGTGTTCGCATTGGTAATGAGCATCTGATCGGCATAGCGGTTCAGATCTGCTGTGCTGATTTCCCTGGAGCTGGAGATATTACTTACCATCGTACCCCAAATGGATGAAATATAAGCATTGATCTGCTCCCGGTTTTCATTGCTGAGCTTTTCGTACATGAAAGGTTCGGCGGCTGCTTTGTATTCGCCTGCGCGGATGATCTGCGCATCGATGCCCAGTTTGTCGAGCGCCCGCTTGAAGAAAAGTGGTTCTGCGCTTAATCCCAGCCACATAAGTCCCCCTTCAGGAGTAAGGTAAACGCTGTCGGCTACCGATGCAAGATAATAAGAACCCTGAGTGTAGTAGTCGGCGTGCGCAATAATGAACTTTCCGGATTCTTTGAATTTTATGAGGGAATTCCGTATTTCCTCAATGCTGGCGATGCCTGCAGAAACTAACGAAAGGTCCATGAAGATGCCATCGATGTTTTCATCAGAGGCAGCCTTTTCGATATTACTCAGGATATGGTTCAATCCCATTTTCCCTTCCCCTGCGAAACTCATAAAATCGAGGGAGCCGTAAGGATTTTCCGGATCGCGATCCACAACCGGCAAATCGAAATTCGCAAGCAAAACCGTATGAGGCTCAACAACCAGCGGCTTTTCACTGGAAGCGGCAGATACAATGCCTATAATTATTAAAAAAACGAGAAAGAACGCAAGTAGCACGCCAAGTATGGAGGCGAAGGTAAATTTTAAGAAAGATTTCATGTCATTTATTGTTAAGAGAATGAAAAAATTGTAAGAATTAAAAGTACGGAAAAAGTCCCTATAAAATTAAAAAATTATTCAGTACTTTGAAATTCTATTTTTGAAGTAAGCAGGATAATGGAAATGAACCGGGTTTTTTTACTAACGGGCAGCAACAGAGGCGAAAGTCTGCATCTGATGAACACAGCCGCTAGGCTTATCGGTGAGGAGTTGGGACCGATTGTCAGGGAATCGCGGATTTACTGCACGGAGCCTTGGGGGTACGACAGTTCCTCCCTTTTTTATAATCAAGGCCTTGAAATCAAAACCCGGTTAAGTGCCGAAGATATTCTGGAGAAAATTCTGGAAATAGAAGCAAGAATGGGCCGTATTCGTTTGGGCGAGGGTTATTCCGATCGGGAAATGGATATCGATATTCTGTTTTACGGGGATGAAATCATTGAAGTGGAAAACCTTGCAATACCTCATCCCAGAATGCACCTGCGACGTTTTGCCCTTGTGCCGATGGAAGAAATAGCACCGGACCTAATCCATCCCGTATTCAACAAGTCAATTTCCGAATTGCTTACCGCTTGTGCCGACTCTTCTGCGGTTGTTGAGATCCCTTGAAATTTTCAAAACAAAAGCCGGAATGCTTCATAGCAGAATAGGTAAAACCCGCTGTATATCACCGACCAGAAAAGGTTCGCCGCCAAGAGCCAAAAAACAATTGAGCCCTTTTTTTTAAAGTACCTTGTTGCGATGAATGCCCCAACCGGAATAGAAAGCAAAAGGGGCGTCATTATCGCGATTCCCTTCAGCCCATAACTGCTTTTCACACGGACTATCCTGCGGCTCTTTGTGCTGAACAGCTTTCCTTCCCTTTTTTTGGGTATACCGATTTTTGCCGAGAACGGTACTGCAACAAAAGTCCTCCAAAGCCTGATTAGTATTTCTGAAAGAAAAGTGAAAAAGCAAATCCCCACCATTCCCCCCAGATTCGTCAGGAAAAGCGTTTTGAAGAATCCAAAACCAAACTCGAGAATCGCAACGGGAAAAGTCATTGCAAACTTAAAGCTACTGAGAATAACAACGATGAATTCGTTCATTCACAAGTTGATCGTATTAAGGGTAATATTTAAAGATTAAATCGTTCCTTCATTTTAGATCTTACTATATCACGGTTTAGATACCCGCCCCGGTCCAATTGATCGAGCCCGTCCTCAATTGCCTTTTGATAATTAGGGTTGACATTTTCCTTTTAATCAAGAATAAGATAAACAATAGGTTGCGTGTGGACAACCTATTGTTCATTTTTCAGATTTTAGCTCTTCTTTTCTAATAGCCCCTTGATTATTGCAATATTGCTTTTATTCTTGTTATAGTCAATTATTGTTGTCTTAACTTTTGGCTTACTGGATACTTTTACATAAAAAGCATCATCTTCTTTTAAAAAATTAATTGTAATTATCTCTCCAAAGGATAACAAAGAAATATTTGTATTTATAGTAATTTCATTATTATCAAAATGAAGATCCCATTTTTTTTCTGCACAAAGATTTTTTAGCCCTTCAATAAAAGCGTCTTTATTTACTAGCGAAAACAATAATGACTCATTAATATGCCATTTGGTTTTATCGTTTCGAAAATACCAAATAATGATTAGAAAAAAAGGCAAAATCATTAATGTAATTAAAGCTATTTGTTTCATTCGAAAGTAGTTTATTTAATTGTTATCATGGAACTTCCATGCGACTTGCTTCCTGAGTTTTGCGCAATTTTATTCACTTCGTTCATGAGATCGCTCCGCTAAGTGCATGTCCTTTTGTGCCTCCTTCATCTGAAATAAAAATTGTAGCATGGAAGTTTCACTTTTTAAATTTCCCCAAGTAAATACGCACTACAAGATCCAATTAGCGCACCATTTACGCCTATAACAACAGCTCCCAAAGGACCAGCGACAGCACCGCCCCATAATGCGCCTTCTCCCCCATTTATAGCATCTGCCAATGCAATTGCAAACCATTTTTGACTACTCTTAAGTCCAGAATGCCAATAACTTTCCGAGTATTTTAGTACACTACTCATAACTAAAACAGGAACCAGTTCATTTTCTACAGAAATTTCAACTGTTGCTTCTGCAACAATTTTATCAATTTCTTTTGCTAATTCAAGAGTTTCATTTGATTTATTGTAATATGCCGTTTCTAAAAGATTAAAATATTTTAATTGTAATTCAGATACTATTTCATTATCATAAATAGTATTACAAAAACTTAATAATTGCTCATTGGTAAAGATATAATTTTCAATATTTATTACATTGCCATTATAGGTTAATGGATTATTTAAGATAAACTCTTTAGATTTCACATCTAAAAACTTAAGAATCACCAATTTTTCTTCATCAGTCAATTCTTCATTCGTACTTTTCTTTTTATTATAAACTGAAGCAATCTCACTCTTTTCAAATTCACCCAGAATATAATCAATACCATCATTGTGCCTTTGTCCAACAAGCTCAATATCTTCATTCGTGTAATTTTTCTCTTTATGAGTTTCTTTTTTACAACTCATAAAAGCAGTAATTCCAAACATAACCATTACCGCAACAATTAACTTACCTTTTAATTTAAACATGTCCTTAAGTTTTAGTTTGCCTACTTTCAGATAAATTTTTTAGGTCGCTGTTTCGGCTAGCCCGACCGTTTTTGAGCATTAATTCTTTGTAACATATTTCTGACCTTAAATTTTATTCCGATTAAGTCGGTGACTTTTGTCAGTGGCTGTTTCTTTGTAAAATTGCCCATAACTAGTTTAAAAGAGAAAAAGGATTAAGTCCAGCAGAATTAGCTTTGACTAATATTTATTTGCCTTATAAAATCCCTTCATCAGCAAATGAAAAAAAAGATTTGTCGGCAATGATGATATGATCCAGCAAATTGATTTCCATAAAATTTGCTGCGTTCTGGATTTTCTCGGTAATTTTTTTGTCCGGCTCACTGGGCTGTGTGTTTCCCGAGGGATGGTTGTGGCAAAGGATCAGGCCGGAAGCAAGCTTTTCGATGGCGTTTCTCAGGATCAGCCGGGTATCGATAACCGTTCCTGAGATTCCGCCCTGACTGATTCTAACCTTGTCGACCACCTGATTGGAGCGGTTAAGAATCAGAATCCAGAATTCCTCATGAGGAAGGTCGCCCAACAAGGGTTGAAACAGATAAAACACATCTTTGCTTGATGAGATTTTCTGCCGGGCAAGTGTGTCGGTATGACTCCTCCGCCGGCCCAGCTCAAAAGCCGACATCAACATAAGGGCCTTGGTTTGGCCAACGCCTTTAATTTGTTTCAGTTCACCCACACTCGACTTCCCGAGTTGATGAAGATTGTTACCAGCCGACTCGAGAACCTGTCGCGCCAGATCAACCGCAGAGGCGTTTCGCGTTCCCGAGCCAATTAAAATGGCCAAAAGTTCGGTATCACTTAGACTTTGGATGCCATGGCAAAGAAGTTTTTCACGCGGACGATCTTCCAATGCCCAGTTTTTGATGATCGATTTTTTGTATTCCACCTTGTCTTTACCCCTTAATGTCGCAAATCTTAAAAAATCAGCAGGGTGAAGGGTACTTTTTTTTGGAACGATGGAAAAAAAAGAAGCGATGTAAGATCCCTAAGTTTCTCTGAGGGATTTTCAAAGGGTCGGAAATTGGGATTTTCCTTAGAAAACCGCCAGAAAAGAGAAGTGTAAAGGCCTAAAAACAAAAAAGCCGCCCAAAAGGACAGCTTTAGAGTTTTTTAGGTTTGAAGCTATTATGACAAACTGGAAACGTGCTTCTGAAGTTTTGATTTCAGGTTTCCTGCTTTGTTTTTGTGAATAACGTTGGTTTTGGCAAGTTTGTCAAGCATGGAAGTTACTTTAGGTAAAAGTTCTGCAGCAGCAGCTTTGTCGCTTGTGTTGCGAAGTTCCTTAAGAGCGTTGCGCATTCCACGAGCATGGTATTTATTGCTTACCCGCTTGTTCTCGTCCTGTCTGATTCTCTTTTGTGCCGACTTATGGTGTGCCATTCTGTTATAATATTATTTGAAAACGATATTTTTACCTGATAAAATTGGCTTGCAAAAGTAAGGAATATTTTGAATTAAAAAAATTTTTGTTGGAATTAATCGCCAGACCAAAAAAAATGCAATCGTCCTTTGCTGAATCTATTGTAGGGCGGGGGATCGACTGGTCCCGACAAATCTGCTTTACCCTCCCCCGAAGAGAAAAGAGAAGCGAAGCGATAAAAATTCCGAATAATTTTCGATATTGGCTTCTGAAATTGGTTTTTTCAGGCAGAGAAGTTTTAAAGCCCAAAACAAAAAAATAAAGCCGATGCCAATCATAATAGTAATCTTTGGGATATGCCTGCTTCTTATCCTGATTATGGTGTTTAAGTTCAATTCGTTCATTTCGTTTATCATTGTTGCACTCGCCATAGCTCTTGCTGAGGGAATGCCCGTTGACAAGGCGGTTCTTTCTATAGAAAAGGGGATTGGAAGCACGATGGGCTATATCGTAATGATACTGGGCTTCGGCGCCATGCTTGGCAAACTGGTTTCGGAAAGCGGTGCCGCTCAAAAAATCACTTCCGGGATGATCCGTGTTTTTGGGATAAAAAGAATCCAGCTTGCCTTGATGGTTACGGGCTTTATCGTTGGAATTTCTTTGTTTTACGATGTTGGGTTTTTCATCATGATTCCTCTGGTATTCACCGTTGCCGCTTCAACCGGGCTCCCCCTCCTGTATGTGGGACTTCCCATGCTTGCCTCGCTCTCCGTTACCCACGGGTTCCTGCCGCCCCACCCCGCTCCGTCGGCCATCGCCGTCATGTTTAATGCCGATATCGGAAAAACCCTGGTCTATGGGATTATCCTGGCTATTCCGGTAATCTTTGTTTCCGGACCGATTTTGGTACGAGCCCTGAGCAAAATTGAAGCAAAACCGCTTCAGGAATTTATAAATCCAAAGCTGTTGAAAGAGGATGATATGCCCGGCCTCATGGTGAGTCTGGTAAGCGCCCTGCTGCCAATGATATTGATAAGCACCTCCACCCTCGCCACTTTTTTTCTTCCCGTGGGAAATGCATTCCGAACCTTTGCAGGCTATTTTGGAAACCCCGTTATCGCCATGCTGATTTCCGTTCTCTTTGCAGTTTATACCCTGGGGTTGGCAAGGGGTAGGAAAATTAAAGAGCTTATGGACTCGCTCACCCATTCGGTGGTGAGTATTACAACCATCATGCTGCTTATTGCAGGGGCTGGAGCGCTGAAACAGGTTCTGGTTGACAGCGGCGTTAGCATTTATATTGGAGAACTTCTGAAAGATTCGACGCTTTCGCCACTTTTCCTGGGCTGGCTTATTGCAAGCGTTTTGCGATTTTGCGTAGGATCGGCTACGGTTGCCGGAATAACAACTGCCGGGATTATTCTTCCTTTTGTTGAAGCAGCCTCCGTAAGCCCCGAATTGATGGTGCTTGCAATCGGTTCGGGAAGCCTTATGGTGGGACACGTGAACGACGGCGGGTTCTGGCTCTTCAAGGAATATTTCAATTTAAGCGTAAAAGACACCCTGAAAACCTGGACCGTAATGGAGACCTCCATTGGGCTTGCGGGATTAGCTGGGGTTTTGGTACTGGACCTTTTTGTGTCCTAATGCGCTACCAAGTCTGTATCGTTCACAAAAAAGCGCCATTGCACCTTGCTCCAATATTCCCCTGCATAGTCAATGCCAATTCTTTCGGCAGTGTGGATAACCGGGATTTTGACTCCCTCCTCAATCCCAATTCGTGCCGATTCGAGAATATTCTCACCGTAAAAGCTCCCGTCAAGCCCCAGTTCCCTCGACACCCTTCCCGGGCCCCGAAATCCTTTGAGCCCTCGGATCAGGATGGCTTGTGGGTTGTCAAGAGGGCCGGTTACTATATTAAACATCCAGTGCATACCATAAACAAAATACATATAAATATAGCCGCCCGAATGGTACATAATCTCGGTCCGTTTTGTGCGGCCCTTGTTCGCATGGCATGCCCGATCCTCTATCCCTCTATAAGCTTCCACCTCGGTAATCAGGTATTCCTTTCTCTCCCCGAAAACTGTTCTGACAATCTTTTTACCGGGAAGCTCAGGTGCGACTTCAAGCACATCCCTCGAAAAAAAACTCTTGTCCATAACATCAATACCTCTCTTTCGCAGGAAATTTTATCCATTTCTCAAACCCCGCCACGGCCTTTTCCCTTAGAAGGCTAACCATCTTAATTTTACGATTGCCTGGATCTGCGGCTATTTCATCATAAATCTCTGAATCGTCAAATCCGGCGTTTTTGGCATCTTCACGGTTAGCTGCAAAGTAAATTACAGGGATATGAGCCCAATAGATAGCCCCCAGGCACATCGGACAGGGTTCGCATGAACTGTAGATTTCGCAATCGGAAAGATCCCATCTTCCCAAAATTTGCGCAGCTTCGCGAATGGCCAGCACTTCGGCATGAGCGGTTGGATCATTGTCCTGGGTCACACGGTTTCCCCTACAGGAGATAATTTTGCCGTCTTTTACCACTGCGGCACCAAAGGGCCCTCCTCCCCTGTCGATGTTAAGGGCGGCTTCATCAATGGCAATCTTCATAAAATTCTCAATCATTCTAAACTGTTTTTTCGGTAACAGGCAATTTTTTCAAACTGCCAATTTACTAATGTTTTTAGTGAAATGGTACATTTCGGATGCTGTGCTGCAAATAAGCACAAAGCAACTTTTTGATACTCTGTTTCAGAAAGACCTATTCTTGCTTGATTTCAGCCTTCACAGCACTTTCGATTCTATTTCTTCCAAAGAGCAATAAGGAATAAAAGAATAAAAAGAATGATACCCCTGTTTGAGTTTCAAGGGTATCCTCATTCAGCATCGACATGAACCCAATTATCGCGAAGCACAAAAATAAAAAATCCGGCCAACGTTTCTCCATAAAAACGGGGGTAAACAGCGCGAACACACAAATCACAAATCCGAGTATTCCAAATGTTATCAGGAAAGTGTAAAACTGATTGTGGGCTCGTCTTCTTGACTCGATTTTAAGCGGGTTTTCCGAATTCTCATAGTAATGGTTAAAAGCCAGCTGCACATCCCCTGTTCCCACTCCGAAAACAAAGTTGTTCTTGATTATATAGGTAGAGGCATTAATATAAGCTAATCTCTGGGCCACGGAGTGCCCGCTTGGGTCATTTCCCTGTCGGTAGTTTTCCAATTCCCAAATAATCTGGTAAATACGTGGATAAAGACTGTATTTGTTCAGAAAGATATAGTTTGCCACTCCGTTTTCCACGGCTTGAATATCTATGGCTTCGAGTTGTCTCATCCCATCGGCATCCTTGCGAAAACCCTTGGAGGTTAAATAGCGGATGAGGGTAAACCTTAAATTTTGGCCCAGCTTGTCTTTCCCATCATAATCCAGGCTGCTTAGGTTATTCCATTCCTGTCGCAGCTCGTGTTCGCAAACATATATCCAAACATAATGGCCATTTTCGACCCACTTCGAACCAGGGTCATGGAAGTAGGGATTTCCCGAAGGGGTATAAGTTTCCAGAGTTTGAAAATTCACATCTTCCCGGAAATAAAACTTTGCAACATCGTGAGAAAGCCTTGAAGCAATGATAAGAGGCGCGGTTATAATAAGGACCCTGATAATAAATCTCGGTGCGACCTCGCCGATTCGGGAAGAATACTTCCAGCCAAAAAAGAGCGCGAGTATTAAAAATATCAATATTCCCGTTATTGATTTAAGGATTATCAGAAATCCGATCATCCAGAGGGCCACAACAAAAAACGCTATTCTCAAAGTCCGGTTTTGAAGCGGCGAGGCATCTCCCCCGAAACCATAATACAAAAAAATAAAAATTGCCATATTCACCATAAGTGAAAGCCGGATATGACTGATGAAAATCGAAATATCCCTGAAATCGTAGTATTCATAGTCGTAGAGGCCAAAAAAGATCGATGCTGAAATCAAGGTGGAAGCCAGAACCGCGGCTGAAAACCATAATAAAACGATGCGAATCTTTTTTTCTGTCAAGGCAGGAGAAGAACCGATAATGAGGGGCAGAAACAAAATCGGCAGTTTGATTTTAAGATCATGGAAGGCATAATTGAAGTCGGTTGTATAAATAAGGCCGACCAAATGGAGCATGAAAAGCAGAGAAATAACAAGTGGGCCCTTTCTTTCCTTAAGGGCCTGCATCTTGGCTCGAAACTTACCTTCGGCAAGCCAGTTAACCAGCAAAAGGATTTCGGCCACGCTGGTTGTAAAAATAGAAAGCGGCAAGCTTGCAGCGAGCAGAATCAGAATAATGAAGTAGTTCCTTTCCGCATCGGAAAAGAAACTCTTTACAGAGTTGGGCATACTAGTAGAAATAAATCTGAAAATTATACTTTTTTACTTAATTTCCGGGGAAATAATGCTTGCTTTGCAAAGATTTTTTAAACACAAGGAGAATCGATTACGCTTTATTTTCAAGGATTTTATGTTTTCAATAAATTTATTGTTGATATTTTATTGATTTATTGAAATTAGTTGTACTTTTGCAATCCATATTTTTCAGGATTGAAACTGAGTGGGATAGGGAACAAAAATCAATATACAGTGGATACATTAAGTTACAAAACCGTTTCAGCAAATAAAGCAACCGTTCGTAAAGAGTGGATTGTCATTGATGCCAACGATGAGATTCTGGGGCGTCTCGCTTCAAAAGTTGCATATGTTTTACGAGGTAAACATAAAACCAACTTCACACCGCATGTTGATTGTGGTGACAATGTAATTGTGATCAACGCTGAGAAGATCAAGTTGAGCGGCAAGAAAATGGAAGACCGTCAGATTTTCCGTCATACCGGCCATCCCGGTGGACAGAGGATTGAGAGTCCGGCCAGCATGATTGCCAAGAAACCTGCATCAGTAATTGAGCACGCGGTTAGGGGTATGCTTCCGAAAAATCGTTTAGGGAGTGATCTTTTCCGCAACTTATATGTTTATGCAGGCGAAAATCATCCTCACGAGGCTCAACAACCGAAATCAGTTAAATTAACCGATATTAAAGAATAATCATGGAAGTAATCAATTCGATAGGAAGAAGAAAAGCAGCTGTCGCCCGTGTATACCTTAGCGAAGGCAAAGGCAAGATTACTATTAACAACAGGGACTACAAAGCGTATTTCCCTGGAGAGCATTTGCACTACATCGTTCTGCAGCCCCTTACCCTTATGCAGTCTTTGGAAAAATTCGATGTGAATGTGAATTTAAACGGTGGCGGAATAAAAGGACAGGCAGAAGCCGTTCGTCTTGGAATTTCGAGAGCACTTGTAAAATTAGATGCAGAAAACAAACCGGCGCTTAAAGCAGCAGGCTTCATGACCAGGGATCCACGCGAAGTGGAACGTAAAAAACCAGGTCAGCCAAAAGCAAGGAAGAGATTCCAGTTCAGTAAACGTTAATCGTTTGCCTACCTGCTAGTTTAGTATCTAAATCAAAAGGATTTCCGGGCATTCCCGCGCTTTTAGCGCCCGGAACTACCATTTGATTGCAAATAAGAATGTAAACAAATCATAAATTATCATGCCAAAAACAAATTTCGACGAGTTATTGAATGCAGGTGTACACTTTGGTCACCTCAAGAGAAAATGGAATCCCAATATGGCTCCTTATATTTTCATGGAGAAAAACGGAATCCACATTATTGACCTTCACAAAACTATTGTTAAATTGGACGAAGCAGCTGTTGCGATCAAACAAATTGCAAAATCGGGCCGCAAAATCCTTTTCGTTGCCACCAAGAAACAAGCCAAAGACATTGTTGCCGAGCGTATCAAAGCCGTTAACATGCCATACGTTACTGAGAGATGGCCGGGTGGTATGCTTACAAACTTCCCAACGATCCGCAAGGCTGTTAAGAAAATGTCGACTATCGACAAAATGGCAACCGACGGAACCTTTGATGTTCTTTCGAAACGCGAAAAACTCCAGGTTGCCCGTCAGAGAGCCAAACTGGAAAAAAACCTTGGAAGTATTGTAGACCTGACCCGATTGCCCGCAGCTATGTTCGTTGTTGACATTGTAAAAGAAAATATCGCAGTTAGAGAAGCGACCCGCCTGAACATCCCTGTTTTTGCAATCGTCGATACAAATTCAAATCCAAATCTGGTTGATTTCCCCATTCCCGCTAACGATGACGCATCAAAATCAATCGATCTTATCGTAAGCTATCTTGCTGAAGCCATAGAAGAAGGTTTATCGGAAAGAAAACTTGAAAAAGATAAAGAGTCCAACGCCAAAGACAAAAAAGTAAAGGATGCCAAAGACGCCAAAGAGGCTAAAGAAGCTGCGGCTCTTAGAAAACTGAAACTTGAAGATCTCGACGAGGAAGAAGAAGATGAAGATCTTGAAGATGAGGATGAGGACGATGATGATGAGGTTGTTGCAAAACCTAAACCGCTGAGCCTTCAAGGTATCGTTGACGATGAAGACGAGGTGAAAGTGGTTGAAGAAGTCAAAAAACCCAGAATTGTAAAAAAAGTGGTTCGTAAAAAGGAAGACTAGTTCAAACTGAATTCCTTCACTTCAATTTACAATATTTCCCCGCAAAACGTCCGGGACTTAAAATTATTTACATACCATAAAATTTAATCACATGGCTGAAATTAGCGCTGCTGATGTAATGAAATTGAGAAAAGCAACGGGAGCCGGCATGATGGACTGCAAAGCAGCTTTGCAGGAATCCAACGGCGATTTTGAGGTTGCAATTGATACTATTCGTAAAAAAGGACAATTGGTTGCCAGTAAACGTGCAGACCGCGAAGCTTCTGAAGGAGCCGTTATCGCAAAAGCTGCTGGTAGCAAAGGTGTCGTTGTAATTTTAAATTGCGAAACCGACTTTGTGGCAAAAAACGAGAAATTCGTAGCTTTTGCTCACTCTATCCTTGACCTTGCAATGGATAATCTTCCTTCAAATCTTGAAGCTTTGAAGGCTCTGAAAATAGGTAACAAAACTGTTGAAGAGACAATTATCGAGGAGGTAGGGATCATTGGGGAAAAGCTTGAACTCAGCTTCTACGGCAAAATTGAAGCGGGTGAGGTTGTTGCCTACATCCATCCGGGAAATAAGCTTGCAACTTTGGTTGGTTTCAACAAGAAAGTTGCAACTCAGGTAGGAAAAGACATCGCGATGCAAATTGCAGCTATGTCGCCTGTTGCTGTTGACAAAGAAAATGTTTCCGAGGAAATGATCGCCAAAGAAAAAGAAATCGGTCGCGAACAGGCACGTTTGGAAGGCAAAGCAGAAAACATGCTCGACAAAATCGCTGAAGGTAAGGTAAACAAGTTCTTCAAGGAATTTACCCTGCTGAACCAGGATTTCACCAAAGACAGCAAGAAAACAGTTCGCCAGTATCTCAAAGAAAGCGATTCTGATCTTACTGTTACTGAATTCTTCAGACAATCACTGAAATAGGAATACGGCTTTCTGAAAATACCAAAGGTGTTCGTTTTACGGACACCTTTTTTCATTTAACCTGTTCATCCGCTTCCAATCGCAAAAGCTTTGTTCTGTGGCAAGAAAAGCCCCACAACAGTAAAATTTTTCTACAACCCTACGGTAAAAAAGTATATTTTTATAGCATTAATCAAATACACAATGAAAAAATTCAATCGCATCCTATTAAAACTAAGCGGTGAATCCCTCATGGGAGAGCAGAAATATGGCATCGAACCGGCTATTCTGAATTCCTATGCACGTCAGATTCATGAAATTGCCCTCATGGGCGTTGAAATTGGAATCGTTATTGGCGGAGGAAATATTTTCAGGGGAGTATCGGGACTAAGCAAAGGCTTCGATCGTGTTAAAGGCGACTATATGGGCATGCTTGCCACCGTAATCAACAGCCTGGCCCTGCAGTCGGCAATCGAGTCGGCCGGAACACCCTGCCATGTGCTTACGGCTGTAAGAATGGAGCCTTTTGCCGAATTCTACAGCAAAAACAATGCTTTGGAATCGCTCCGCAAAAAGGAAGTTGTGATTTTTGCTGCCGGTACAGGCAATCCCTTTTTCACAACCGACACCGCCTCTGCTCTCAGAGCGGTAGAAATTGAAGCCGATGTGCTGCTGAAAGGCACCCGGGTAGATGGCGTGTACACCGCTGATCCCGAAAAAGATCCCGATGCTGTTAAATTTGATGAGGTAAGTTTCGATGAAGCCATAGCGAAACAACTTCATATCATGGATCTGACAGCCTTTACGCTGTGCAAGGAAAACAAGCTCCCCCTCATAGTCTTCGACATGAATACGGAGGGAAACCTGAAAAAGCTTATTTCAGGCGAAAAAATTGGTACTTTCGTTAAAAATTGAATATTTTTATCTCCCGATATCAAAACACAAACTAAAGGATTTCAGATATGAACGAAGACGCCCTAATGGTCATAGAACTCGCAAGAGAAAAAATGGAAAAAGTTTTGGTTTTCCTGGAAACAGACCTCAGTCGTATCCGCGCAGGCAAGGCAAACACACATATTCTTGATGGAATTCTTGTTGAATATTACGGCAACCCTGTTCCCCTGGCCCAGGTGTCGAATATAAGCACGCCGGATCCCAAAACCATTGCCATACAGCCTTGGGAGAAAACTATGATCAATCCCATTGAAAAAGCGATTATGGCATCAAACCTGGGCATCACCCCTGTGAACAATGGAGAGTTAATCCGGATAAATATCCCCATGCTTACCGAGGATCGCAGGAAAGAACTTGTAAAACAAGTCAAACATGAAGGTGAAGTAGCAAAAGTTAGTTTAAGAAACGCCCGCAGGGACGCCAATGAGGAACTCAAGAAAATGCATAAGGATGGCTTGCCCGAAGATGAAATGAAAAAAGGTGAACTCGACATCCAGAAGATGATCGATGACTATTCAGTAAGAGTCGATAAGATTGTCGATGCAAAAGACAGGGAAATACTTACGGTCTGAGATCCCCTAAAAAAAGTCAGCCTCGTCTATTCTTTTTCATGTTCCCGGGAAGACA
>JAIFNN010000119.1 GCA_020047715.1 Bacteroidota bacterium
ACAAGGAAGCTAAGCGGGTGATGCAACTCTGCAATGTTTTTGAATCCATCCCTCTTCTAAAAGGAGCAAACGGATCCTTCAGTGAAATAAGAACCTTCCTTGGTCAGGAGCAGTTTGACGGATCCGAAGCGGTGAACTTCATCATTTCACAAGCGCAAAAGGAGAGAAAAGATAAACTTGTGCTTTTGCCCGTAGGTAAACTAACCAATATTGCTCTTGCCCTCGAAAAAGATCCCAGCATTGCTTCGAAAATAAGGGTTGTATGGCTGGGCTCCAACTACCCTGAAAAAGGTGAGTATAATCAGGACAACGACACAGCCGCATTAAATTATATTCTTTCGCTGGATTTGCCCTTTGAGATTGTTACCGTACGTGGAGAACAAAACACGGGCACAGCGCATGTGAAAGTATCCCGGGAAGAGATGACGGGTATGATGCCCGGGCTGGGTCCCACAGTAAAACCCGTAGAAGGACGACATGGCGGCACATTCACCTGTATCGGCGATTATTCTGTAAACTTGTTCGAACATTGCGATTATTATGGGAACCCTCCTTCACGTTCGCTTTTTGATATGGCAGCTGTTGCCTCCCGGATTTGCTCAGTCCCGTATTATCCCTGCCCCGGTACTTGTCAACGGAATCTGGGTTGATCAACCTGAGAATAAGCGCACAATTACTATCTGGGAGAATTTCAACCGGGATGCGATTATGGAAGACTTTCATAATTCCATGAAGAATTATGTTCTGGCGAAAAAGGAAAAATAATACATCACTCAAAATCACTAAGAGCAACTATACTGCCGGGCTGTAAAATATTTGCGTTGCTGTCCCTGAAATCTCATTCCGGTTGTGAGAATCTGTCAGGAGAATAAAACAAAATAGAATACCCCTTTCGTTTTTGCGTTCGGTATTTTTGAATCAAATACTCTCATGATGAAGAAAATCCTGATCGTCGGTTTAGCTTTGCTCATTTTACTTTCCTGCAACAGGAATGAAACAGGGCATGATGCGGAAATTTTATACAAGGGATTCCTCACTCCTCCCCTCGAAGCACGCCCCAGAGCGCTGTGGGCCTGGGTGGACGGGAACTTTGACCTCAATGAGATTACCCATGAAATGGAAGA
Source organism: Bacteroidota bacterium (assembly GCA_020047715.1). Lineage (GTDB taxonomy): Bacteria > Bacteroidota > Bacteroidia > Bacteroidales > JACJXF01. Next base: position 1,125 of record JAIFNN010000119.1, read on the forward strand.
AGCCAAACGCATGGGTTTGGGCGGTTTCGACATCTGGGATGTATGGAGCGTGGTGGATGAAGAGGACAAAATAAGCCCCGGTCCTGCATTTATGTCCGACTCATCTCTGGAAGGCATCTGCCATGCCATTCGTGAAGCGGAACGATTGGATCTTGACCTCGGACTGATCATCGCCAGTGGCTGGAATGCCGGGGGACCCTGGACCCTTCCTGAAAACCAGACAATGGGAATTTATCACTCCGATACGCTTCTAGAGGGAGGTACAACAATTTCCCTCAAATTAAATTTTCCGGAACTGCCCGGCCTTGCAGGAAAAACCGGCCGCAAAAGGAAAGCACTGATCCCCTTGGGAGAAAACGGTCTCCCGCAGTTTTACAAAACCATTGCTGTTATGGCAATACGTCAAAAAGGCGACGCGGCACTCTCCCCCGAAAATGATATTCTGGATCTTTCTCAAAACCTCTCTGACGAGGGCTATCTGGAATCGGAACTCCCTCCGGGAACCTGGAACATCCGATGGTATGTGTGCACAACTACCGGTGAGCCGATGATCGCCTCCACGCCCAATTCCATCGGACCGATGATTGATCATTTCAACCCGGAAGCCAGTGTGGCTCATATTGAATTTTTTATCGAAAAGCTCGAAAAAGCGCTTGGCAAACCACTTGCAGAATCAGGTTTGTCGTATTTTTACACCGATAGCTACGAAGTTCAGGGATCGCTCTGGACACCCCGCCTTACGGAAGAGTTTGAAAAGCGCAAAGGGTACAGTCTTTTGCCCTATCTCCCGGTTTTTAGCGGCCGGATAGTAGCCGACTCGAATGTTACCTCACGATTTACATTTGATTTCAACCAGGTACTGTCGGACCTTATCATTGAATCGCATTATGCAAAAACCCGGGAAATCTGCGAGGCGCATGGTGTTGGCTTTGTAGCTGAGGCTGCTGGTCCGGGGATGCCGGTGCACAACTGTCCGTTTGAATCGCTGAAATCATCAGGGGTTCTTACCTTCCCGCGGGGAGAATTCTGGCACCTTCCTTCCAATTCGAAGTACTGGCGCGACATGCAAAACTCTGAAAGAAGCAGGCATTATCTGGAGGAGTTACAGGTAATAAAAGGAGTTGCATCGGCTGCACACATCTACAATCAGAAATTTGTGGAGGCGGAATCCTTTACCGGAACGCACCTCTGGAACGAGGGCCCTGGCGATCTAAAACCCACGCTCGACCGTGCCTTATGTGAAGGCCTCAACCGTGTGATTTTTCATACCTGGCCTCATACGCCGAAAAATTCGGGTACCCCGGGTTGGGTGTATTCCTTTGGAACCATTGTTAATGAAAACCGCATCTGGTGGCCTATGGCAAAACCCTTTATGGACTATATCGGGAGAAGCAGTTTTATGCTTCAGCAGGGAAATTTTGCCGGCGACATTCTCTTTTATTACGGGGATGCTGCACCCAATTTTGCTCCCCCGAAATCCATAATACCCGAACTGGGATTTGGGTACGATTACGATTACATCAATACCGACGTACTGCTTAACCGCTTGAGTTTCGAAAAAGGCGAATTAACCCTTCCTCAGGGACAGAAATATAAAGTGCTTGTGCTGCCCGATTCAAGGTCAATAAACCCGGAGGTTCTGGAAAAGGTAAGCCTGCTGCTCAAACAGGGGGCTATTGTGGTAGGTCCTAAACCGGAAAAAAGCCACAGTCTCACCAACTGGGAGGAAAATGATGCCAGAGTAAGAACAAGTTCCGAAGCCATCTGGGGAAATCTTGACGGCAAAACAAACCGGGAACGGAAGGTCGAAAAAGGAAGCCTCTATTGGGGACTCCCGTTGCGGGAAGTGCTGATGAAAAATGATATCGTTCCCGATTTTGATTTCTCGGGTGACTTACCTGCCACTACCCTTGATTTTATTCACAGGTCGGCGGGTGAAGTCCAACTTTATTTTATAAGAAACACAAGTAATCAGCATGTGTCGGGAGCTGCAAAATTCCGTGCAACCGGAACGGAAGTGGAGTTCTGGGATCCGGTGTCGGGAAACCGCATTCCCCTTTCACTATTCAACCTTGCTAAGGGAGTAACCGAAATCCCTCTGGAGCTGGAGCCCTTTCAATCAATGTTTGTAGTGATCAGCGGGAAGAGTACAGGAAAAACCCATAAAGGCTGGGATCCGGAAAGCCATACATTTGAGAAGCCCGCCTTCAGAAAAATAGATTTCATGCATAAATGGACGATTAACTTCCCGGCAGAATGGAAAGGCCCGGGAAAAATCGAAACCGACAGTCTGAAATGGTGGAATGAATTTCCTAGTGACAATATCCGGTTTTTCAGCGGGATTGCCAGTTATGAAAATGATTTCGAGGTTGCGGGAGACCAAGGCAAGGAATTGACAAGGTACCGGATTTCGTTCGAAGATCTGGCTGAAGTTGCAGAAGTTTATCTCAATGGGAATTATGCCGGAACGATCTGGCACTATCCCTTTCAAATTGATATTCAGGGGAATATTAATCCCGGAAAAAACCATATTGAAATAAAGGTAGCAAACACCTGGGCCAACAGGTTGTGCGGTGATGCCCGGCTTCCGGTGAGCGAACGTATTTCCAATACAAACGTGGTTCGATTGCCAAATGCATGGTCGCATCCCATGAAAGAAATTCCGAAAGACGAATACCCGCTTATTAATAGTGGTATCTTTGGGGAAATCTTGTTGCTGGAGTATTTATAATCGAGTCGCTTTTAAATATTCTCAATTTTCTAAGGTCGAGTTAAGTGGTTCTCATTTATTTTAGCTTAATTTGCATCCTCAATTACGGCTCGTAGCTCAGCTGGTAGAGCATATGACTCTTAATCATAGGGTCGAGGGTTCGAGCCCCTCCGAGCCGACAATGAGAATAAAGCTTTCAGAAATGGAAGCTTTTTCTTTTTGATAAATGGGTAGGCGAATGGGTACGCGTTGTGATTGGAATTACCTTACCCTCATTATAGCTTGCTTATTGTTAAAAAGATATACAAGGTATATTGAATACCCTGATATTTCATAGAATATTGTAGTTTGCTTGCTTAATACTGCTTTTCGCAATCTCGGATTAAACTGAGAAATTGGAAAAAGTTTGGGATTCTGTTCAATTAGATCTATTTGCTTTGAAAGCCTTTTTTTAAAATTTTCAATCTCCCGATTAGCCCATCTGGTTCGTAAATAATCCAGAATATCTTCAAGGTTATTTATGGCTTCATCGGTCCAGAAAATCTTAAACTCAGAGCCCATATTTAGATTTTACTTTACTGTGAGCTGTCACTTTTCCAGCATCAACATCTCTTAATCCACGTTCGATACCCGCCTTGTGCTCATCGGATAAATCCTGCCACCATTCATTTTGTGAAGCATTCGAGTCTTTTACTAACTTTAAAAACTGAATGGTTTCATCATCATCAAGCTTGGCAAGCCATTCTATTAGCTCTAATTTGATAGCTTCAAGTCCCATGCTATTTTTTTTCAAATTTACGTTAATTAGGCCTTATTTTCAAAAGTTTAATAGTGAGTCCTGCATAATATTTACCAAATCCGGGAATTCCTCTGGCAACCTATTTTGTCGTTATTCCGTTTTCTCCAAAACAGCACTATACGTGATCCCGTTTTCATTAAAAGCCTCTATCGAAAAAAAGTATTCCTGCGCTGCATCCAGACTGTTTATCACGAGGGAGGTATCCGCGTAAACCATATAACTGTGGTATAGCTTATCCGCGCTGCTCCCATAAGACAAAACATAGCCTGTAGCATTCTTCGATGGGGTCCACGCCAGCTCAACGCTTCGCCTGTCTGTTGGGTTTCGTAGAACCTGCAGTGCGGCAACACTTTCCGGTTTCTCGCCCATACCCTTCCCAAAAACCCTGAATCCACTCAGTGCGAAATGTCCGCTGCCAACCCGCTTGTTCTTGATTTTCACATATCGGCAATTGACCTTTTCAGCCAGCTGAACATAATCGTGTGGGTTGTCTTTGAGGTTTTCAGACTTGTCTACGATCAGCTCCCAGTTGACATTATCGTCAGACGCCTCGATTGTATACTGGTAATAAAGCCTTTTTTCAATACCAAAAGCATCAGCGTTGTGATCTGCAAAGTTTATCTGAATCGAATACACATCAACCATTTCGCCCAGATCGATGCTCGCCCATTCATTGCTCTCCCCGCTTGCCGAAGCCCAATAGGTCCGGATGTTTTCATCGCACATATTAACCGGAGGCAGCGAGTCGACAGACGACGACACGCTCAGATCTTTCCGATACGATAAGAGCATCCATCCCTGGAAAACCTCATCGGCATTCTGTATTTTTTTTCGGGGGATTTGCATCGGGTAATCGCCGTATTTCGTTGTTGAGTGAAGAACTCCGCCCTCATCAAAAAAGGTAGGAAACAGCGCAAGCCGACGCTCAAAAACATGCTTATGTGAGATGGTAACGGTACCGATGTGCCAGTAGTTCCCATAAGCATCGGAAAAGGTACTTCCATGACCGGCTCCGGTTGCATAACCTCCCGGTTTATAGGCAAAAGGATTATGCAATGAAACAGCATAGGGTCCCAGGGGGCTTTCTGAGGTATACACCCCGTCGGAATAGCTTTTGAATTCGGTTCCCGGTCCGGCATACTGAAGATAGTATCGACCTTGGTATTTGTTCAACCAGGGTCCCTCGATCCAGGGACTCACCCCGACATTCGAGTTGTAATCCCCCGGAACCTCCCAACCAAAACGGGCAGGATTCTGAAAAATCAATTCTTTTGGGCTTCCGATAAACGAAAAATTGTTCCCATAATCCAACTCAACCCCATAAATCGGGTTTACATTGGAGCAACCCCAGTACAGATATAAACGCTTATCGTCATCAAGGAAAAAAGCAGGATCCCACACCGGAACCTCCAAAGTTTCCCTTGCAACGCTCCACTTGCCGCTCAGGGGATCGGACGATTTGTAGATTGTGCTTTTCGAATTCGATGAAGCCAGGAAATAAACGGTGTCATCAATGGCAATGGCCGTTGGAGCATACTCTTCCGTGGGAATCTCATTGGTTTCAACAAAGGTCCATGTATTCAAATCCTCAGAATGCCAATATCCCCCCGATTTTGAAACAAACAAAAAGTACTTCCCCTGAAACAGCAGAACTGAGGGGTCGGCTGCTTCGCGCCGGGAGGGCGGATCGGGCTGAAACCGGTAATTCAGATTCATGGGATTACACACGGTTTCCATGCTTCCCTCTTTTTCAATTGGCTTGTCCTTGCAGGATGCAAGCATAACAAACAGCAAAAACAATACACTGAATTGTTTCATTCGATAATAGTTTATTTAATTAATTGGCCTGATGGAACGCCCATGTTGCTGATTTTGTAATCATTATGTTTGTGTTTGCAAAACTTGGGCGTTTCACATTTCAAATCATTAAGATAGTTTAGTTATTTATAGAGCAAGCACCCATTTTTCAGTTCAGGATTCCTGAATGCATTCCGGCTTAAAATCAGTAAGCAATATAAATACTTTAACCGGTTTCGCGGCATTTCATTTGATGTTTCTTTCTGAAATATCAAAAATTATCACTCTCTTTGAGAACTGAAATCCCATTAAAATATGCGCATTCACTTCATAGCCATTGGAGGTGCTGTAATGCACAATCTGGCCATCGCACTTCATAAAAAAGCTTATGCCATTAGCGGTTCCGATGACGAGATTTTTGAGCCGTCCCTGTCGCGCCTTCAAAAACACAATCTCCTCCCCAAAAAATGGGGCTGGGACCCCGCTCTTATCACCACCAACCTCGATGCCGTAATTCTTGGCATGCATGCAAGGGAAGATAACCCTGAACTTCTCCGCGCCCGTGAGCTGGGATTAAAGATATTTTCCTTTCCCGAATATCTTTATGAGCAGACCAGGAACAAGACCCGGGTAGTTATCGCCGGAAGTCACGGAAAAACCACAGTAACCTCCATGATCATGCATGCGCTCCGCGAAAACGGCATGCAGTTCGACTACATGGTCGGATCGGTGCTTGATGGGTTCGACACCATGGTGGAGTTGAATGACGGAAATACAATTGCTGTTTTCGAGGGAGACGAGTACCTGACCTCCCCCATCGACCTGCGTCCCAAATTCCACCTCTACAATCCGCATATAAGCCTAATCACCGGTATCGCCTGGGATCATATGAATGTCTTTCCAAGCTTTGAAAACTATTTGGAGCAGTTCAGGATTTTTGCAGGCATGACCTCCGATGCGCTTATTTATTTCGGGGGAGATGAACATCTGGGCCCTATCGCCGAAAAGCAGAAAGAACGGTTGAAACTTTACCCCTATTCCGGTCTGAATGCTGTTACAAGCGGGGAGAAATCTACGGTTATGCTGGATTCACTTCGCGTGAGTCTGAGTATTTTTGGAGAACACAACATGCAAAACCTTTCAGGTGCCATGCAGGTATGCAAGCTTCTAGGGGTAAGCGAAAAAGATTTTTTAGCATCTATGGCCACGTTCAAGGGAGCAAAGCGCAGACAGGAGTTGCTGGCACAAAAAGGCAGTTGCATGGTGTATCTCGACTTTGCCCATGCCCCTTCGAAGGTAGCCGCTACGGTTAAAGCATTCCGCGGTCAGTACAAAGACAAAAAGCTTGTTGCCTGCCTCGAGCTGCACACCTTCAGCAGTCTGAATACCGCCTTTCTTCCCCAGTACAAATCGAGTATGGATCTGGCAGATACTGCAATTGTTTACTACAATCCCGAAGTGGTTCAACACAAAAAGCTGCGGCAGTTTCCGCCTGAACTTGTAAAGGAAGCTTTTCAGAGAGAGGACCTGACCGTGCTGCAGGATTCGGCAGCAGTAGAGGGTTTGCTGTTGGACTTGCCAGCAGACGACTGTGTGTTTCTGATTATGAGTTCGGGGAATTTCTCAGGACTGGACCTGAAGCAACTGGCAGAATCGATTGTAAACAAGGCTTAAAACAAGAGATTTTTTCAGTCCGGCTCAGTGATTCAGTAACTCAGGGGCCCGAATGCCTGAACAGAAGGCACGCGAAGTGAAGCAGATAGTTCGTTGGGGTTTTTAAACAATTTTTGTTTATATCCGAGGATCGCGCGAAATTTTTCTCAAAAAACTTTTGGATAAACAAAATCAAAAATTATCTTTGCAGTCCCAAATTATAAGGAATTATATTTGGCCCGTTCGTCTAGGGGTTAGGACGCCAGGTTTTCATCCTGGTAAGAGGGGTTCGATTCCCCTACGGGCTACTTTTAGTAATGATAATCAACAACTTACAAGATTTTGAACATTTTTTGAACAAAATTGGGTAAGTTGTTTTTTATTTGCCCCCCTTTTTGAATCACAACCCATTATAAATAATTAAGTCTCGAACTGAGCTAAAATCGCAAAGTAACAAGCAACTAATTGTTGGCTGGAAGGATTTGAATTCGTTATATAACTGATATACTGCACTTTTCTTCATTTCATTGCAAATTTTCTCATAGCTAACGCAATGCACTGGTAACAACCAAAGTAACAAGCAAACTAATTTCCATTCAATATTTCATCAGATTCACTATACCCTTCGAATTTTTCACTTCTACCCTAAAACCCAATTAATGTTCCACTATACTTGCAATCTGAACACTCCCAGAAAAGTTTGTCCTCATCCAAATCAACCTTTGTCGAAATAGTACCAGTGCATCCTTTCCTGAAGCATCTTATCCATGTTGGGGTTAATGTGTCAGGCATGGTCTTCATTGTTTCTTCAACGAGCAGGGAGAAGAAAGCTGATATTTCACGTGCCTGTTTGGGAACTGGTTTTGGAGTGTCGCCTTCTGTAGGGTGTGGAAGTTGAGGTTTGATGGGCATTTGGTATCTAAATAGTGTTAATGCTTTTACGTGATAAAATATTAGAATCAAAATTTTTAAGGCAATGATTTTGGAGTTGCATTCCGTCAGTGCTTAAGGGCGGGGCAGCTTACTCGATTATCTCTTTTTTATTGTGTAGAGTCATATTTCTGAATTCCCAAGTAACAAAGGTGATGTTTTACATTTTGTCAAAAAGTTGGTATTTCTTTAATCATTTTGATTGTCCGATATTTCCGGGAAAGTAACCAGTTATGAAACCAAAGTTCGT
>JAIFNN010000096.1 GCA_020047715.1 Bacteroidota bacterium
GCTTTGTGTCGTTCCTCGAACTGCTCAAAGGTGGGCAGAAAGGTGGCGATCCCTAACTCCTGTAGTTTGGACTGCGACTTCATGAAAGTGTATAGTTCAGCGTCGAGGTTTGGGATAATCAGGTCTATAGGATCTTTTTCGTGAATCTGCACAATACGCTCCATATAGGCTTCGGTTCCCGTGGAAGGGTAAGGTATCATGTAGGTTTTATCGATCATCCCGGGCATATAAATTCCCGGTTCAAGGTTTTCGTAGGCAAGGCCGATGATGCGGGCATCAATTTCCTTTGATTCGAGTATTCCCCTGATAACAGGAATCCCGGGTCCCGGATTGTCTGTGTTGCTTAAGCCTGTAACCGCAATGGTAAGTTTCATCTTTTCCATGTTAGTCTTCCTCTTTCTCAATTAAATTAAATTGTTTCAGCATCATCAGAAACTCATCAAGATACCTGTGGAAAACATGGTCTTCGATTTCATAATTTTCAAGTACTGACTTCAAAATCTCACTTTGGCTTTTCCCCTCCGCGAGCTGTTTAAAAATGATCTGTCCCGTTTTATTGAGATTGAAGGATTCTCCTGTGTTTGGATCGAAAAGAAAGCCCGTCTCGCTAACGGCAATATCTTTTTTTATTTTTATCATAATATCGTGATTTAGATTTGCAATTATTCGAATTATTCCGCAGTGAACGATTTCACTAAAAACAGTTTTCAATTCCTTTGATGACCAAAAACCAAAAAGGTTTAACGCAGGATTGAAAAACTTTTATTGAATCTTCCTTAATAAATATAACAATCTAATTATCAAACAGGTTAATCAAAGAGAAGGTTGCACGCTTTTTTGTTATCCGTGACCATCTTTATAAAATCTTTATACGCAGGGATCAAATAATTACATAGTCTTTATAAAATCCATGTTTTATTTGCGCATTCTTTCTGGAAGGTTCAACCCCTTTGATGTCCTGTTTGTGTTTTATAAATATCCTGCCCTCTACCCTAAGGTAATTGAATGATAAATATTATAAATTTCAAGATTGTATTTAAGGTTATCAGCCGCAACTTATTCATCATCTCAGCATCTTTGCTGGTTTGTGCTTTGGTGGCAGTTTACTACTCCGAGGAGACTTCTCCATTCATAATTTCATCTTTTGTTTCCTTCTTTGTAGGTTTTGGATTCTACCTGGCAACCAGGAAACAAGTTGAAAACGAAAGTCTGCAGAAGAAGGAGGCCTACCTTACGGTTACATTGTCGTGGCTATTCATAAGTCTTGCAGGCTGCCTGCCTTATATCTTTTCTGGTGCTATTCCATCGTTCGTAAATGCCTTCTTCGAATCAGTTTCCGGTTTTACTACAACTGGGGCCTCGATTCTTACCGATATTGAAGTTTTGCCTAAATCAATTGTATTTTGGAGAAGTCTAACACACTGGATCGGAGGAATCGGGATTATTGTACTTGTGATCATTGTAATGCCAAGCTTGCATATTGGAGGCTACCACCTGTTTACAATGGAATCGTCTCTGCAGGAAAAAATACAACCCAAAATCAAGGCTGTGGGAAACCGTCTTCTGCTCATTTATGTTTTGCTCACCGTTGCGGAGACGGTATTATTGCTTTTGGGAAAAATGAACCTTTACGACAGTGTTTGTCATGCCTTCGGAACAGTTGCCACCGGAGGTTTTTCAACAAAAAACGCAAGCATCATTAATTACTCCCCTTACATTCAGTATGTAATTATGGTATTTATGCTTTTAGCGGGAACAAATTTTTTAGTACACTACCACCTTCTAAAAAAGAATTTCAAGAAAGTCAGGGAAAACGAAGAATTACGCTTTTATCTGTTTGTTGTTTTCCTTATGGGTGTAGTTGTTACATCGATTCTGTTTTTTCAGATGGGGAAACCTTTGGAAGAGTCGTTCAGGGAGGGATTTTTCCAGATAATTTCAATAATTACCTGCACCGGTTTCGCATCTGCCGATTATCTCCTATGGCCAACGGTTGGTTGGATTATTATTTTCTTCGCCATGTTTCTCGGGGGAAGTACCGGGTCAACTGCCGGGGGAATTAAAATGGTGAGGCATCTCCTGGTATTTAAAAATCTTGCCAGGATTTTCCGGCAACTAACCTCTCCCAATGCAATTATCAACATCCGCTTGAACAAAAAAAATGTTAGCGATGAGACAAACAATTCAATATTAACTTTCATTTCGGTTTACCTTTTGGTCTTTGCAGCTGGCAGCATTTTACTGGTAGTTCTGGGCTTGGATGCAAAAACAGCCGGAAGTTCCGTTGCAACCTGTATGGCCGGAATTGGTCCCGGAATCGGAACCGTGGGTCCGGTAAGCAACTTTGCTCATTTACCTGATGCAGGTAAGGTTCTTCTCTCTTTCTTAATGCTGATCGGGAGATTGGAAATTTACACCGTGCTGATTTTGTTTACCCGGAATTTCTGGATGAAGTGAATTTCAGAAATTTTTCCTGCATTTTATGTTTACTTTTGACATACAGTAATTACAATAGGCTATATATTGAAAAATGGACAAGCATCCGGTTCAAAAAAACAACACGGGTAATCTTCATTATCTTCTTGCTGCACTAATTATTGGCGGCATAGCCTCCGTTTGCACTCCTCTTGCCAATACTCAGAATTACCATGTTGTGTCTTACATTTTGCTATTTGTTGTTTCGGTTCTCTCGACATTCATGGGAGTGGGCCCTATACTATTGGCATCTTCCTTGAGCGCTCTGGTTTGGAATTTTTTCTTTATACCTCCTAACAATACTTTCCATATTGAAAAAACCGAAGACCTACTTATTTTCGGATTGTTTTTCATCATTGCTGCGGTAAACGGGGTCCTTACCACCCGGGTTCGAAGACAGGAGAAGTTAGCCAGGGAACGGGAAAAACGCACAAATTCCCTCTTCCAGCTCACAAAAGAACTTTCGAAAGCCAGCGGCATCGACGAGGTTTTGAAAGTCTCAATCCAGGAAATAGAAAGCCACTTTGCGCTGAAATCCTTTTTCATTCTGCAGGATGGAAACAATATTCTTCATTCAAGCGGACGGCTGCAAAAAGAGAAAAAACTCAGCCCTTCTGAATATAGTTTAGCCGAATGGGTGTTTAAACACTCTCAGATGGCCGGTGCCAACACGAATAATCCATTCGATGCGGAATACACCTTTTTCCCCCTTCAAGGCAATCAGCTTAATCCGGGAGTGCTGGCAATCAAGCAAAGCGTTCCGTTTACGGAGGAGCAGAAATCGTATTGGGATACCTTTCTGGCACAAATATCAAATGCACTCGAACGGGAATTCCTTGGCGAATTAGCGCAGAAACTGCGTTTTTTAGATGAGTCTGACCGATTGTACAAAACCCTTTTCAACTCGATATCCCACGAACTGCGGATACCGGTGGCCACTATAATGGGAGCGTCTGATTCGATACTTAATTCCGGGAATTCCGGGAATACCCAGGCAGCGCTTTGCCATGAGATATTTACAGCTTCCCTTCGCCTGAACAGGCTTATTGAAAACCTGCTTAACATGTCGAGGCTCGAAAGCGGACATATCTCTCTGCGGCTCGACTGGTGCGACATAAATGACCTGATTAACAAGGTTACCGAAGATCTGAAAGAGGAGCTGAAACCCTTTACTATCAAGGTGTTCATTCCGGAAGACATGCCTCTGGTAAAGATCGATTTCGGCCTTATGGAGCAGGTTCTCTACAACCTTCTTTTCAATTCAACCCAGCATGCTCCGGCAACTTCGGAAATTGAAACAAACATAAGTTTTACCAGGGGTAAAATGATTATTGAGATCATCGACTTTGGCCCGGGCTTTCCCGAGTCGGAAATAAAAAACGCCTTCAGGAAGTTTTATAGGGTCGACGGAAGCAAAACAGGGGGACTAGGCTTAGGCCTTTCCATAGCCAAAGGATTTGTGGAAGCTCATAAGGGTACAATTGAGCTTGAAAATGGCAAAAATACCGGGGCAAAGTTTATCATCAGGATTCCCTCTGAAACGCCGGAAATAAAAAATTTGTAAGCTGTTCCTATGAATGAAAATGAGACCATATTAGTTATTGATGACGAACTGCAGATCAGGAGGTTGCTTGAAATTACGCTGTCAGCCAGCGGTTACAGAATCATCCAATCGGTAAACGGCAAGGATGGACTTGTGGATGCAGCTACACAGCATCCTTCCATTATAATTTTGGATTTGGGCTTACCCGACATTGATGGACAGGATATTCTCAGGAAATTGCGAGAGTGGTTCTTCAAACCTATCATTGTTCTTTCGGTCCGCAATTCCGAAGAAGAAATTGTAAAAGCTTTGGATAACGGAGCAAACGACTATCTCACAAAACCCTTCAGAACCGGTGAGCTACTGGCAAGAATTCGGGCTGCAGCCAGGTCAGTCGAAAGTAATGCTGATGTATCTTGTCTGGAATTCGGGGACCTGAGTATCGATTTGATAAGCCATGTGGTTCGGAAAAACAAAGAAATCGTAAAACTTACCGCCACTGAGTTTTCGTTGCTTCACCTGCTCGCAAAAAATCGGGGGCGTGTGCTCACACATCAATATATCCTAAAGGAAGTCTGGGGGTTTGGATACGTTGAACAAACGCAATACCTGCGGGTGTTTGTTGCTCAGTTGCGAAAAAAAATCGAGAACAATCCCTCCAAGCCCAGCCTGTTGATTACCGAGTCGGGGATAGGGTATCGCTTTGGGGAGTAAAGTGTTCAGGGTTTTTAAAAAATTCTGTACTTTTAACTCCCATGAAAAAATCAATTCTTGCCATCCTGCTATGCATGGAGCTCCTGGCATCCGCACAGCGCGACAGTTCCTCCATCAGCAGGAGAGGTAAAATCGTTCTTGTTTCCGGGGGAGTGGCTTGCTATGGCCTCATGGCATGGGGGATGAACGAACTATGGTATAAAGGATACGAGCGATCCCCCCTTCATTGGATCGACGATAGCCGGGAGTGGCTTCAAATGGACAAGGCAGGACACTCCTTCTCCACCTACCTCCTGGCACGCTCTCTTTCCGGGGGATTTGAATCGATTGGCCTGAAAAAAAACAATTCGCTGATTTGGGGAACCGCGGTATCCATGCTCAGTGTATCAACCATTGAGGTATTTGACGGCTTGTCTGCCGGTTGGGGAGCCTCGGCCTCCGACCTTTTGGCAAATACAACCGGAGCCGGGTTGTATGCCTTTCAATCGCTGGTTTGGGAAGAGGAAAAAATCGTGCCCAAGTTCTCATGGCATTCCAGCCCGTATGCAGCAATTCGCCCTGAAGTATTGGGAAGCACTTTTCCCGAGCGACTCTTGAAAGACTATAACGGGCAAACCCTCTGGCTTTCCTTTAACCTGAGTGCGCTTTCGGGCAGCCAGCGCCTCCCTCCGTGGCTCTGCCTTTCACTTGGCTATGGCGCAGAAGGTATGGCAAGCGGCTACGACAACCCGGCCGCCACCCCGTATTACAAAAGATACAGACAATACTATCTAAGTTTGGATGCAGACCTGAAAAAAATCAATACCGGAAACAAAACTATAAACAAGGTCTTATCTGCTCTGAATTTCATAAAAGTTCCTTTCCCGGCATTGGTGTTGAGCGAAGGGGAAGTTAGGGGGATTGGGGTGTATTTTTGACGGGTGATGAGGTGAAGAGGTAACGGGGTAACGAGGTAACGAGGTAACGGGGTGATGGGGTGATGGGGTTTATACCTGTTGCTCCGGACTCAAACTCAAAACTGTCTTTTGCGTGACGGGGAGTTTATACATATCTACATCGAATTGTGTAGACATTTTTTAGGACAAAACTAAATGCAACACAACATTCGACGAAATGTGGAGTAAGCGTCCCCGAAGAGAGGTTGGCGCTACTTTTGCCCATCTTATAGCCTGGTCATAAACATGAATTTACAAATGCCATTGCGTATTACATATATCGTATGTTAGGTATTGTTAATTTCCAATGCAATACTCATTATATAGGATTTCTCCTGTTGTTTGTCCTAAGGTCTTATACAGAAATTCCCAATCACTACAACTCTTATCAGTTTCTTCTAAAATTAGATTTATTGCCGCTCTATTATAATACGCTTCAATATATAAAGAATCAATTTCTATACATTTAGTAAAATAATAAATTGAGCTATCAAACTGGCTTTGTTCGTAGAAACTTAGACCTTCCTTAAAATAGTGGTTAGTCAATTTTATTTCTTCCAATGAAAGTTGCAATGGCGATTCTATATTTACATTATCATTTATATCTGTAACAAACAACTTAACTCCTGCATAGTTATAATCATTCCTGCTTGTAAAGTATACAACAAAATTGATTTTAAAGTAGTAATAATCAAATACATGATCGAAATTCCAAGAAATATTGCGTTCTAAAATTCTATTAATTCTATCTACAGTTTTTTCTGGAATACTATGATTTGTAACTACTTTTGAATTGTAAATATGCCCCTCTGAATCAAGGGTAACTTCCATTGCAAAATATCCATTCAATCCACTTTCATTGAAATCTGTATAAATTACATTTTGCCAACCTCTTGTATAGAAAGGTAAGAAATATCTATTGAGATTAATTATCGTGTCATTATCAAATGACACTAATTTTTGATTTGCTAAATACTGATAATATCTGTCTTCATTAATGTAGGTAAATTTGTTTACTTTATCATCTGAACCTAAATCATCGTTTTGAAGGACAATGAGGATAGAATCATTTGCTTCTATGATTTTATAGGAATCAACACCACTAAATACTGAATCATTTTTCCAATATAATGGTGGAGTACCGGGCGGTAATCCTTCGAGCATTTCATAAGCATAATTTGAATTGATAGTTAAAGTTGCAATAGTGTTGGCAGTAATATTTCTCTCAACATATCTACTTCCATCTTTTTTCTCAACTCCAATCCTTATCCATTTATGATACAAATCTTTCTTTGAAAAATCTTCAATGGACGAAGTCTGTTTACTACTTGCAGAGCATCCAAAAAGAACTACAAGTGTGACTATTAATAAGCCATTTAATATTTTCGTCATTCGGAGCATGATTAATAATACCTAACAGTTCTGAGGTATGCACTGTACCGGCGAACGGAGAGGTAATTTGGGGTTTTAAGTTAAAGCAAATTTATAAAATAATTTTCTCTTTTGCGATTTACAAGATAAAGTGTATACCGTTTGTTGGGATGCGCTCTGAATCCCTTTAAACCTTACTTTAAAAACAAGCATCGAGATAAATCTTTTAGTAGATTGAAACACTCTAGAGTTTTCTTATCCCCCAGATTATAAAAATTGTCAAAAATTACTATTCAAATATTCATTTTGTCTAGCACAACATCTAAAACCTAACCAAACTTTTGGTGTGTTATATTTATTAATTACCCCCTTTAATGATTCAGAGGCAGGATGATCAAAACTACCCCCTTTTGCAATTCCCTTAATATTCGTCATCTCAGCTGCATTTCCTTGAATGTCAATTAGTCTTTCTTTTCTATTTGAATAATAATAGTAAGCTCCATATCTTAATAAGGAACTACCATATTTCCTATTTATGATTTTTAATTTTTCCTTTTTGGGAGAACCTGCATTTTTGTAATTGAATGTAGACCATTTTCCGTTCATGGTTACACTATCTCGATTAGGAATGAATGCATCGAATTCTTGAGGAGAAAGTAAAGTATATTTTAATGCGAAAAATTCCTTTTGACCGAATTTAGTAACTTGATAATTTTTATCAAATACTCGGAGACTATCCAATTTTGTCCTCCATCTACAATACAAAAGTGCTTGTTCATAAGAAATTCCTGTAATAGGTGTATTAAGAATCTCAATGGTCTTCTCCATACTTTGTGTATTTTCCAAACAGATCTGATTAAGCGGAAAATAATAATCTGTTTGTAAAAAAGTAAATTCCTTAATTTCTCTATTTAAAATATCTTTTGAAAGAATTGAAAGCACCATTTTTCTAGACTCTTTATTCATCGGCAAAAGTGAAGAATCTATTTCCATCCTTCTTAGTCTATCCTTTTCTTCCTGTGAAAGATCTTGCTTCCTAAGAAAACTAGGGAATTTCTCTGGATTTTGATAGTAAATAAAATCAAGCCATTCCATAATCAATATTTCTGTTTCATCTATATGAATTGTATCCCCAAAGTTCAACATTCCCATTTTTAATACTTTCGGGTAACCACTGGTGACTGTAAAACTATTTATCGTATCACCTATTTGTGGCTGCTGCGAGAAGACTTTATAATTATTTATTAAGTTACCAAAAAAGACAAATTGTATAATGATTAAATTTTTTATAATAGTCTTCATACTAAATTTTTAAATCAATAATTAGTGCTATAAGATTGAACATTCTTCGGATGAATATTTTTTGTTTAAGATACTACTGTTATTTCATTTTAAATATTGGATTTATTTTATTTTTCTATACTTATCGAATGCTGGAAATCTTATAAATAGTGAAATATTTAACTTTAATATTCTCTGCAAATTCACTTATTTCCAAAGAAATTAGTTGAGTTTCTAATGTTTGGGAATGCACCCTAACAATTTATATATCCAACCCTATTACCCACCACCCCAAATCCTCAGTATAGTTCTCAAAAATCCATCCAACTATTAAAAGTAGAATTTTATTTTTAGTTCCGGCCAATTCCTGAAAAAAATGCAGACTAAAAGGCTTTTTAATTTTTTGTGGCTGGGAGATCAGAAAAAACAACAAATAGAAATCAGGGGG
>JAIFNN010000112.1 GCA_020047715.1 Bacteroidota bacterium
ACGGGGTAACGAGGTAACGGGGTAACGGGGTAACGGGGTAACGAGGTAACGGGGTAACGAGGTAACGGGGTAACGGGGTAACGAGGTAACGGGCGCCGCCATGAGCTTGCCGAAGGGGTATTGATGAATTGCTATAGTAAAGAAAAAACACAGTAAAATCAATTAAAATGCAAAATCTTGGAAAGTATTCTTTTGGAATCGGAGATCGATTCGCACAGCAGGGCAAGGCGCAGCTCAAGGCTTTCTTCATGGCAGCCGAGGCCGGCATTGAAGTGACACCGGTGTGGAACAAATCAAACCGAGAACATCAGATTATACATACCGATCCTGCCGATACGCGTTATGAGGCCGACGTTGCCGTTAAAGAAACAGGTTGGAAAGGAAGTTATTTTGTAGATGCGGATCACATCAACCTTGGAAATGTTGACCGGTTTATCGATCACTCAGACTTTTTTACAATTGATGTAGCTGATTATATCGGAAAAGAAGCTGATAAGGAGTCCGTAGATCGGTTTCTCAGTGACAACTCGAAATATCAGGGCGATTTGAAAATTCCCGGAATTGAAAAACCATTCCCTGTTAGTCCGGAGCTGCTTAAAATCATCGCCAATAAATTTCTATACGCAACGCAGGAAGCTTCAAAGATTTATATGCATATTGCCTCAAAAAAGGGAATAGGTAATTTCATTACCGAAGTTTCGATGGATGAGGTTGACGAGGCTCAGAACCCTGTTGAATTGTTCTTCATCTTATCCTCACTTGGCAAACTCGGGGTTCCTGTGCAGACCATCGCCCCGAAATTTACGGGTCGTTTTAATAAAGGTGTGGATTACGAAGGCGATGTTGAACAGTTCGGCAAAGAATTCGAACAAGATCTGTTGGTGATCGATTTCGCCATCAAAGAGTTCGGCCTACCCGCAAGCCTAAAGCTCAGCGTACATTCGGGGAGCGACAAATTCTCGATTTACCCGGTAATAGCAGAACTTATAAGGAAGCACGACAAAGGCATTCATATAAAGACTGCGGGCACAACATGGCTCGAAGAGATGATTGGACTGGCTCTTTCCGGGCCGGAAGCCCTTTCACTCGCCAAATCGATTTACGCAAAAGCCTATGAGAGACGGGAAGAACTCTGTGCACCCTACTCTACTGTAATCGACATAAAAGAATCGGAACTCCCCTCCCCATCTAAGGTTGAGACCTGGAGCAGCAGTCAGTTTGCCGACAGTTTAAGGCACATACCGGGTCATCCTCTCTACAATCCATCGTTCAGGCAACTTATACACGTTGGGTATAAAATCGCTGCGGAATACAGCAATGTTTACATCAGCCATTTAAATCAAAACGCCGGGATTGTGGGAAAACAGGTTACGGAGAACCTTTTCGGGAGGCATTTTGGACGGTTGTTTGGGGTATAAGGGGGATGACGTGACGGGGTGACGGGGTGACGGGGTGACGGGGTGACGGGGTGACGGGGTGACAGGGTGAAGACGTGAGGGGATCGCCTCCGCTAAAGTTATGCTGATTGAAAGGTCACGATTTTTGGAACTTTGAAATAGATTAAATTAAAAAAGATAGGATATGAAACAATTTATGGATGAGAATTTTCTGCTGCAAAACAAGACGGCGGAAACGTTGTACCACGAATTTGCGAAGGATCTGCCAATAATTGACTATCACAGCCATCTGGGGCCGGATGAGATCGCAGCAGACAAGCAGTTTGCCAATCTCACCAAAATCTGGCTGGAAGGGGATCATTACAAATGGCGGGCAATGCGCGCAAATGGTGTTCCGGAGGAATTCTGCACCGGTAGCGCATCCGACGAACAAAAGTTTATCAAGTGGGCCGAAACGGTTCCTTATACTTTGAGGAACCCCCTTTATCACTGGACACATCTTGAACTTAAGAGATATTTTGGGATAAGCGAAGTTTTGAATCCTTCCACCGCAGATCGCATTTACAAAGATGCCAATCAAAAACTGAGCACGAAAGAATTCAGCGTTCAGAGCCTGATGAAGAAAATGAATGTTGAAGTGGTTTGCACAACCGACGATCCGATTGATTCACTCGAAAACCACGCCAAAATCAAGTCGGGACATTTCCTCACCAAAGTACTCCCAACCTGGAGGCCTGACAAATCGATGGCAGCGGAGAGTCCTGAGATTTACAATACCTATATTGACAGACTGTCGGAAGTATCAGGGATTGAAATTCTGAAATATTCCGATCTCATACTAGCGCTTCGCAAACGGCAGGCGTTCTTTAATTCCATGGGATGCAGGCTGTCCGATCATGGTCTGGAAACATTTTACGCGGAAGATTTCACCACTGCTGAAACGGACAGGATTTTCGCCAAAGTAAGATCGGGCAAAAACCTCGATCAGAAAGAACTTATGGTTCTGAAATCAGCTCTTCTATATGAGCTGGCCATAATGGACCATGAATCAGGCTGGACGCAGCAGTTTCATATTGGTGCTCTTCGCAACAACAACGGTAAGATGTTCAAACTTCTGGGACCTGACAAAGGATACGACTCCATCGGCGATTTTGAGGTAGCCCGCCCGATGTCGAAATTCTTAAGCCGACTCGCAAGTGAAGACAAACTAACCAAAACGATAGTCTACAACCTGAATCCCCGCGACAATGAACTTATTGCCACTATGGTAGGGAATTTTAACGACGGAATAACTGCCGGCAAAATGCAATTTGGCTCAGGCTGGTGGTTTCTGGACCAGAAAGACGGAATGGAAAAGCAAATGAATGCCTTGTCTAGCTTGGGATTATTGAGTCGTTTCGTGGGAATGCTAACCGATTCAAGGAGTTTTATGTCGTTTCCAAGGCATGAATATTTTCGACGGATTCTCTGCAACCTGATCGGTAAGGATGTTGAAAACGGAGAGCTGCCCAATGACATGAAACTGTTGGGGAAAACCGTGCAGGATATAAGCTATTTTAATGCAAAAAAATATTTTGGCTTTTAACGAATTGCAAAAATGAAGGGGATACCCGCACAATTCTAAATTCAATCAAACATGTCTATAAACTATGAAATCCGTTACTCAAACCACCCCTCAGATGCCAAGCATTACGACACTGAGAGAATCCGCAAGGAATTCCTGGCCGGTGGAATTATGAAAACCAATGAGATCAATATGGTGTACTCATTCAACGACCGCTTGATTGTGGGGGGAGCCGTTCCCACGCGCGCTCCGCTTGAACTGACCACTATTGATCCCTTAAAATCGAAACATTTTCTCGATCGCAGGGAACTGGGCATCATTAATGTTGGTGGAACCGGGCTTGTTACTGCCGATGGAACCGCATATACCCTGAGATACAAAGAAGCGCTTTACCTCGGGTCGGGCACAAAAACGCTTTTTTTCAGCTCTTCAGACCCCACCAAGCCTGCGCGCTTCTATTTCAACTCGGCACCTGCACACAAAAAGTTCCCGGATAAACTTGTTACACTCGATAACGCCGAAGTGGTTGAGTTAGGTTCACTTGAAACTGCCAATGCTCGAAAAATCAACAAATTGTTGGTTAACACTGTGGTTGAGACCTGTCAGTTACAAATGGGCATGACCGAGCTCAAAACAGGAAGTGTATGGAATACCATGCCACCTCATGTGCACAACCGACGGATGGAAGCTTATTTTTATTTCGAGGTTCCCGAGGGCCAGGCAATTTGTCATTTCATGGGAGAGCCCTCTGAGACCCGGCATATCTGGATGAAAAACGAAGAAGCTGTTATCTCACCTCCCTGGTCTATCCATTCGGCAGCAGGCACATCCAATTATTGTTTTATCTGGGGGATGGCCGGTGAGAATATGGACTACGGTGACATGGATGCGGTGAAACCGGATAATATAAGGTAGAAGAAAAGTAGAAGGTAGAATTCAGAAGGTAGAATTAACACTTCTGGTTAATAAGGAATCTGTCGCTAAATTCTAAACTCTGAATTCTACCTTCTAAACTCTGAATTCTAAACTCTAAATTCTACTTTCTAAACTCTAAATTCTAAATTCAACATATGTCTATAAAACTATTTGATTTAACTGGCAAAACAGCCCTGGTAACCGGTGGAACCCATGGTTTGGGGATGGCTATTGCTACGGGTCTTGCCAATGCAGGAGCCACCATCGTGATTAACGACTACTCCCCCGAAAAACTGGTGACGGCAAAAGAGGAGTATGCCAAGGCCGGTATAAAAGTGCATACCTATAATTTCAATGTCACGGATGAAGCTCAGGTAATAGAAGCGGTAAAGAAAATTGAACAAGAAGTAGCGCCTATTGATATACTGGTGAATAACGCAGGCATTATCAAGAGAATCCCCATAGTTGAAATGCAGGTTCAGGATTTTAAAGATGTTATTGAAGTGGATCTGGTAGCCCCCTTCATCATGGCCAAAGTTATTGTTCCAGGGATGATACTCCGCGGACACGGGAAAATCATCAACATGTGTTCCATGATGAGCGAATTGGGAAGGGATACGGTTTCGGCCTATGCTTCGGCAAAAGGAGGCTTAAAGATGCTCACAAAAAGCATGGCTACCGAATGGGCCAAATTCAACATCCAGACCAATGGAATAGGGCCGGGATATTTTGCTACTTCGCAGACTGCCCCCATCCGTGTTGACGGTCATCCCTTCAATGAGTTTATATTGAGCCGCACGCCGGCAGGCCGTTGGGGCGATCCGTCGGACCTGGCAGGAGCAGCAATCTTTCTATCCTCTCAAGCATCCGACTTTGTGAATGGAATAGTTCTCTATGTAGACGGAGGTATTCTTGCAACAATAGGCAAACCCTCGAACGAATAATAAAACGATATGAAAAAAAATATCTTACAAGCAACATTTATTTTACTTGCATGTTCAGCGAGCATTGTTTCATGCAGTAAAAAAGAAACCCCAAGTATCAGGTTTCTAAACCCATTACAAGTCGACAGGAACAATGAGGTTGTGACCATCAATTGCAACGAGTTAGGCAATAAGACAGGCGACCTGCCAAAAGGAATGCTGCCATTGTTTTTGCAAGGATCAGACACCCTGGTCTCGCAAAACATCGATCTGAACAAAGACGGCATACCGGAAGAGATTCTTGTTGAGGTTTCGCTACCTGCAGGCGGCTATAAAGACATAGCTGTAATTTTTATTTCTGCGGATGAATTCCCTAAATTCAAAGAAAAAACAAATCTTCATTTTGCACTGATCAAAGAGATCGGGAAGGAAATCGATTCCATGAGCCGGGTTCAGTCGAACAAGACAGAAATTACCTCAAAGGTACTGCAAATGGAAGGTCCGGGCTGGGAAAATGACAAGGTCGGGTTCCGTAATTATTTCGACCTTAGAAATGGCATGGATATTTTCGGAAAGATCAAACCTCTCCTGGTTCTCGACACGATTGGTATAGGAGTACACAGCTATCACCTTATGAGCAACTGGGGCATGGACATTCTGAAAGTTTCGAACTCACTTGGAGCGGGAGCTATCGGAATGGAAAAGGACGGTAAGCTTTACAGAATTGGCGATAACGGTGAAAGTGGGTTTGAAAGGATTTACGAAGGACCGTTGAAATCTGAATTCGCGCTGCATTTCAAAAATTGGGTTGCAGGAAACGACAGTTTGGATATCATTCACTACATCAGCATTACGGCAGGAAAATACTGCTATGAAAGTTCTGTTTTCGCCAACTTTCCAGACGATTCTTATCATTTAATTTCAGGCTTCGTGAACAAATATGCCGACAGTCTGATTTTCATAAACAGTCTGGATAATCATGTTGTTCTCGCAAGCCATTCCATACAGTCGGAAGACAAATCAATCCTGGGCATGGCCTTACTAATCCCCCGTGAAAATTACTTGAGCCACACAGAAGCCCCTAAAGCAGGGGATGGAATCACAGAGACCTATTACGCAACTATGCCGGCAGAGGCAAAGTTTTTCTTCTATGCCGGATGGGCTTTGGGGAATTCTGATTTTGTGAAGGCTGATGGATTTTTGGATTTGATTGAGGAGGATGCGCTTAAACGCGATTATCCGATTCAAATTCAAAAGGCAATTTTGTAACCGTGAATTTCAGGTAGTGTTCTTAACTTAATAGACCATAAAATGTCAAGATTTACAAGGATACAGGTAGCATTGCAAATGAAGGAATCGGGTATTATCCCTGTTTTTTACCATCCCGACCTTGAGGTTTGCAGATCGGTAATAAAAGCCTGTTATGAAGGAGGGCTGCGGCTTTTTGAGTTTACCAACCGTGGGGATTTTGCTCATGAGTTATTCTCGGAGCTCAATAAAAACGCTATTAAGGAGATGCCTGAAATGATTATGGGTACCGGTTCTGTGGTTGATGCGGGAACGGCTTCGCTTTATATACAACTGGGCTCCAATTTTATTGTGTCGCCTGTGCTTAAAGAAGAAATCGCCCTGGTGTGCAACCGCAGGAAAATCCTTTGGTCGCCCGGATGTGGCTCGGTCACCGAGATTTCTCGTGCGGAAGAGTTGGGTGCCGAAGTAGTAAAGATATTCCCGGCGCCCTCTGTTGGCGGGCCGGAGTTTGTCAAAACCGTTCGGGGTCCGCAGCCCTGGACCAACATCATGCCGACGGGAGGGGTTGAGCCCACCGAAGAGAGTTTAAAAACCTGGTTTGACGCAGGCGTATATTGCGTTGGAATGGGTTCGAACCTGATCACCCATGAAATCATCAAAAACCAAGACTGGAATCAATTAAAAGAAAAGGTTACCGCTTTAGTATCCCTCTATCACAAAATCCGCAAATAAAAACCAAAACCAACCAACTATGGAGCATTTGAATCAGGTTAATGAAAAAATCGGCAAATACCGATGGACGATATGCACGCTCGTATTTTTCGCGACAACGATAAACTACCTCGACAGGCAGGTAATTAGTTTGTTAAAGCCAATCCTTGAAAAGGAATTTAGCTGGACAGAAACAGATTACTCAAGCATTGTAATTGCTTTCCAGTTAGCCTATGCAATAGGTTTGTTGGGGTTTGGAAGGATTATAGACAAAATTGGCACCAAGATGGGGTATGCTTTGTCTCTGACGGTTTGGAGTTTCGCGGCTGTTGCGCATGCCTTTGCAAAAACCACCTTTGGTTTTGGGGTAGCACGTGCGGCTCTCGGCTTAAGTGAGGCAGGAAACTTTCCTGCAGCCATTAAGGCCGTTGCAGAGTGGTTTCCAAAGAAGGAAAGGGCCTTGGCTACAGGAATCTTTAATTCGGGAACTAACGTTGGAGCGATACTTGCGCCAATTGCCGTTCCCTGGATTGCAGTTAAATGGGGCTGGCAAGAGGCCTTTATTATTACAGGAGCCATTGGACTGATCTGGCTTGTGTTTTGGTTTATCTTTTATGAAATTCCGGCAAAGCAAAAGAGGCTTTCAAAAGCAGAGTTCGACTATATCCACAGTGATGCTGATGAAAACCATACAGATGAGAAGCAGGAATCGGTGAGCTGGGCAAAACTTCTTGGTTTCAGGCAGACATGGGCGTTTATTTTAGGGAAATTCATGACCGATCCTATTTGGTGGTTTCTGCTCTTCTGGCTTCCTTCGTTTCTCAAATCAGAATACCAGATGGAGGGTATGCAGGTGAGTCTTCCTTTAGCATTGGTCTATACTATGACAACTTTTGGAAGCATCGGCGGAGGATGGCTTTCCGGACATCTCATAAGAAAGGGCTGGCCAGTGTTCAGAGCCAGAAAAGTTTCCATGCTTGCTTTTGCTTTGGCCGTAATACCTGTAATTTCAGCACAGGCTCTCGGAAAAGTGAATCCATGGATTGCTGTAGTAGTAATCGGAATAGCAGCATCTGCACATCAGGCCTGGTCGGCAAATATCTTTACAACAGCATCAGACATGTTTCCAAAAAAAGCTGTAGGCTCAATTGTTGGTCTCGGCGGTATGGCAGGAGCTATAGGAGGAATACTTATAGCCCGTATTGCAGGAGTATTGCTGGACCATTATAAAGAACTTGGGCACATTGAAATTGGCTACTACATAATGTTTTTCATATCCGGGTTTGCGTATCTTTTTGCCTGGTTTATAATGCATGTGCTCGCACCAAAAATGAAAAAAGTCGATCTATAACAATTAACATCGTATTTCCGGAAAGTCGCTAATTGTTAGCAGCTTTCCGGAAATCAATATATTCTGCAAGCAAGTAAACTCGTTAATAAGTTCATTAGGGTAAAACTTTTTTCAATTAAGAGCCTAAATTAATTTAATTAAAAATATATTTGCGAAGCAGAGGTGAAATTTGGAAATACGAACTAAAACATTCTACTTGAAAACTCTTAAATTCAATAATTTTCTTAGCCTACGGAGATTATTGATTTCCTTGTTTTCCACCATTCCCTTTACGTTTGTTTCCGCCCAATCCAATATTGGCCAGATTTCCTATAAGCCTTTTAGCGTCAACATTTTTGAAATCGTTCTTTTCGTTTTGCTACTTATTTCCATCGGACTGCTAATCTATTTTATTATTTTAAGGAAACAGTCGATTTCCAAACCAGGCACAGAACCTTCCGAACCTATTCCCGACAATGCATTGCTTTATACCTTAATAGATTCCATGCCCGACCGCATCTACATCAAGGATCGGAAAAGCCGTTTTATTGCTGGCAACAAACATGTTGCAAACATTATGGGATCAAGATCCCCAAAAGACCTTATAGGAAAGACCGATTTTGACTTTTATGCTAAAGATTTGGCAGGTGAGTACTTCAGGGATGAGCAAGAGTTAATGGAATCAGGCAAATCTCTCATTAACAAGGAAGAGAGGGGTCTTGATCTCCAGGGTAATGAAATAACAATCTCAACTACGAAAGTCCCTATTCGAAATGATAAAAACAAAATAATTGGTATCGTAGGAATCGGAAGGGACATCACCCCTCAGAAACTTACTGAAAAGACATTGATCCTTCAGCAGGAAAATCTGCAGGAGGCAAACACGCTATTGGAAGAAAGGCAAGAAGAGATCAAACAGCAATCGGAAGAGTTGCATTCACAATCCGAATATTTGGTTCAAATGAACCAGGAGCTTGAAAAACTTTCACTGGTTGCCAGCCATACCGATAATGTGATAATAATAATGGACGACCAGGCCAATATCGAATGGGGAAACAATGTTTTCAAAGAACACTTCGGTATAGAAATCGATGAACACAGAAACAATCATTCTATTAACCTGCGTGAAGTATCTGGAAATAAAGAGATAAACGAGATTCTCAAAGAAATCGCCAGAACAAAAAAAGGTGTTTCTTATGAAGGGAGAAATTTCAATAAAGCCCGAAACGAGGTATGGTCACAAACGACAATCTCCCCAGTGCTGAATGAGAAAAATGAGATCGTCAAGCTTATTGCCATCGACAGCGACATCAGCAAACTAAAAGGTGCTGAGTTGGAAATAAACAGGCAGAGAGACAAGATTGAGAAAACTAGTGAGGAACTGAAAAAACTGAATGCCACCAAGGACAAGTTCTTCTCCATCATTGCCCACGATCTCAAAAACCCTTTCCATTCCATAATGGGATTTTCCGAGTTGCTTATACGCAGCTACAATTCAATTGAAGAAGACCGCAAAAAAGAGTTTCTCCAGCTCATCAACGATTCCTCAACCTCAGCATACAATTTATTGGAGAACTTGTTGGACTGGTCAAGGTCGCAGACGAATCGCATTCGTTTCTCCCCCGAAATCATCGGAATTTCTCAGATATTGCAGGATAACATCCATATGCACAGCGTGATAGCGCAGAATAAGGAAATCGAAATCGAATACTCTGTTCCGGATCAGCTAACCTGCTATGCCGATGCAAACATGGTAAACACCATCGTGAGAAACCTTCTTACCAACGCATTGAAATTCACTCCCAAAGGAGGCAGGATAAACGTTACTGCCTTTGAAGAAAAGAAGCACATTACAGTTAAGGTTTCCGACTCGGGTATTGGGATGGACAAAACAGGAATCGAAAAACTGTTCAAAATCGACGAATTCCACAACACTGCAGGCACTGCAGGCGAAACTGGCACAGGACTGGGTCTTATTATCTGCAATGAATTTATTTTGAAGCACAACGGAACAATAAATGTTCAAAGCGAGGTTGGAAAAGGTAGCACTTTCAGCTTTTCCCTTCCATTAACAAAAGAAGTCCTCAATTAAGAACCACTCACTTTTAAAACCCATCCTTTTATCACAATCGCAGAAATCTTCGGGTAAACACTATGCATATTAGTCCCGTACTCAGTTTCCTCAGCTTTCCTGTACCACAATTAGGTTGATTAAGAAATCATTTTAAAAACCCTCCCGAAGACAGAAAATGGAGCAACAAGAAATCCACTCGGTTGAGCCATTATACCAATATCTGGCCTAAGCTTCAATATTCATTCGCTTATGAATATTCATTCGCTTATGAATATTCATTCTAAATTAGGTGCGTGTCTTGACTTAACGTATTTTTTACGTTAAGTTTGATCCGACTAAAGAATTATCTCTTGCTAAAACTAAATCCACATTTGTCTGTTGACTGTGTAATTTTTGGGTTTGACGGCCAGAACCTAAAGGCTCTGCTCACCAAAAGGAATATTCCCGATCCGGAAAACGCCAACAAATTCATCACCGATTACAAGTTGCCAGGGGATTTTATAACCGATGAGGAGGATCTCCAGACTGCCGCAAACAGGATTCTAAAGGAACTTACAGGACTCACCAATATATTTCTCAAACAGCTTTGGGTGTTTGGATCCCCGAGACGAATAAACAAAGAGAGGGATATAAACTGGCTTAGGGAAACCACGGGTCTGCCAATTGAGCGGGTGGTTACTATTGCCTATTACTCCCTTATAAAAATCGCCGAAAGTCAGCAGGAGAATGCAAACATAAACAATGCACTTTGGATAAAAGTTGAAGAAATTTCCGAATTGGCATTTGACCATTTCGAAATTTTGCAGCGCGGTTTAAAAACCTTGCGCACACGTCTTCAGATCGAACCGGTTGGATTTGAGCTTCTTCCCAGACAATTTACCCTGAGGCAGCTTCAGAACCTTTATGAGGTAATTCTTGGCCGGGAACTGGACAACCGGAACTTCAGGAAGAAAATCCTGAAAGCCGAATACCTGGTAGCTACGGATGACAAGGAAAAGGAGGTAGCTCATAAACCTGCGCGCTTATTCATGTTTGACAAGGATATTTATGAAAAATCGGAAATGAGGGATCTGGGCTTTCAGTTTTGAGGGTTCGAAAAGTTATCAAAGTTTAGAAAGGTAAGAGAGTATCATAAGGGAAATGGGTTCCCGGAAATGCGAAATATCGAATCACAAAGAAGTTTTGGCATAAAGCGTTTCAGACAATGTAATGAAAACAACTAATTCACACATAAAAATGTATCTACTCGGTTACGACATTGGAAGTTCCTCGGTAAAGGCAAGTATCCTTGATGCTGCCACTGGCAAATGCATGGCTTCGGCATTTCATCCCAAACAGGAAATGGCTATCAAAGCACTTAAGTCGGGATGGGCAGAGCAGGATCCCGAAGAGTGGTGGTCTAATCTAAAACTGGCTACATCAGAGGCTATCGGACATTCGGGTGTGGATGCCTCCCAGATATTGTGTATCGGCATTTCCTATCAGATGCATGGTTTGGTTTTGATAGACAAAGACCAGAATGTGCTCCGCTCCTCCATTATTTGGTGCGACAGCAGGGCTGTGGCTTATGGCGAAGCAGCCTTTGACTCCATCGGGCATGAGAAATGTCTTTCGGGTATGCTCAACTCCCCTGGCAATTTCACCGCATCGAAACTCAAATGGGTTAAGGAGAACGAGCCCGCTCTCTACAGCAAAATATATAAAATAATGCTTCCGGGGGATTTCATCGCTATGAAACTTACGGGTGAAGTAAACACCACTGTTTCGGGTTTGTCGGAAGGTATCTTCTGGGACTTCAAGGAGAACAAATTAGCCTCCATATTGATGAGCCATTACGGTTTTGACGAAGGGCTTATCCCGGAGATCGTTCCCACATTCAGCAATCAGGGTACCCTTCTCAGATCGGTAGCTGATGAGATGGGGTTACCTTCAGGCATTCCGATTTCGTATAGAGCCGGTGATCAGCCAAACAATGCTTTTTCGCTCAACGTGCTAAATCCCGGGGAGATCGCTGCCACAGCCGGAACCTCAGGTGTGGTATACGGGGTTAGCGGAGAGGTTAAGTACGACACCTTATCCCGTGTTAACACTTTTGCGCATGTGAACCACGGGATCGGCAAAAACCGGCTTGGTGTGTTGTTGTGCATAAACGGCACCGGGATTTTGTATTCCTGGCTGAAAAACAAGTTTGCACTTCCCGGTCTCAATTATGCAGCACTGAACGAAATGGCTGCAAAAGTACCTATTGGGTCCGAAGGGCTTAGCATCCTGCCTTTCGGCAACGGTGCAGAAAGAATGTTGGGGAACCGCGAGGTGGGTTGCAGGATGAACAATATACAATTCAACACCCACAGTCATGGGCATCTGATTCGAGCTGCGAAGGAAGGGATCGTGTTTTCTTTTTTCTATGGCATGGAGATAATGAAGACGACTGGCATCAACCCATCGGTAATCCGGGCAGGGAATGCCAATATGTTTTTAAGTCCCGTTTTTCGGGATACCCTTGCGGGGATCAGTGGGGCAACGATTGAACTCTATGACACCGATGGCTCTCAGGGAGCAGCCAAAGGAGCAGGAATAGGTGCCGGAATATACTCAGGGCCTGAAGAAGCTTTCAAGAATCTGGAAAAACTAGGGGTAATAGAGCCTAATCTCTCGAAACAAGGAGAATACCTAACAGCATACAATCGATGGCTTGCACAATTAAATTCAATAATTTAAAACAAATACTATGGATTATTCAAAAGGTGACAAGGAATTCTTTCCAGGGATTGGGAAGATCAAATTTGAAGGCAAAGAATCGAAAAACCCTCTTTCCTTCAAGTACTATGATGAGAAAAAAGTCATAGCCGGTAAAACACTCAAAGAGCACATGCGCTTTGCAATGGCATATTGGCATACGATGACAGGAACCGGTGGGGACCCCTTTGGACCCGGCACAAAAAAACTCCCTTGGGATGCCAAGTCCGATGAGGTAGGGAAAGCTAAAGACCGCATGGATGCAGCCTTTGAGTTCACCTCGAAAATGGGTATGCCTTTTTATTGCTTTCACGATTTCGATCTTATTGATGAAGGCTCCTCAATAAAAGAAACAGAGAAAAGGTGGCAGGTCATGATCGATTATGCCAAAGAAAAGCAAAAACAAAGCGGCATCAAATTGCTCTGGGGAACGGCTAACGTCTTCTCGCATCCCCGCTACATGAACGGGGCAGCCACGAATCCCGATTTCAACGTTATTGCCCACGCAGGCACACAGGTGAAAAACGCAATTGACGCCACCATTGCTCTCGGAGGCGAGAACTATGTATTCTGGGGAGGAAGAGAAGGTTATATGAGCCTTTTAAACACGAACATGAAGCGTGAACTCGACCATATGGCAAAATTCCTGCAGATGGCGAGGGATTACGGAAGAAGAAACGGATTCAAGGGTGATTTCCTTATCGAACCCAAACCCATGGAACCCACCAAGCACCAGTACGATTTCGATACAGCCACGGTTATAGGGTTCCTTACCAAACATGGATTAGCAGGGGATTTCAAAATGAATATCGAAGTTAACCATGCCACCCTTGCAGGTCACACATTCCAGCACGAATTGCAGGTAGCCGCCGACGCCGGCCTTTTTGCCAGTATCGACGCAAACCGTGGTGATAACCAGAACGGTTGGGACACGGATCAGTTCCCAATCAATATTTACGAATTGGTTGAAGCCATGCTGGTTATCATCGAAGCCGGTGGCATGAAAACCGGCGGCATCAATTTCGACGCTAAAACCCGAAGGAACTCAACCGACCTCGAAGATTTGTTTATCGCGCATATCGCCGGCATGGATGCTTTTGCACGCGCTTTTGAGATCGCACACAAAATCCTCGCGAATTCAGATCTTCCTAAAATGAAACTGGCAAGATATGCATCTTTTGATTCGGGCAACGGGCAACGTTTTGAGAAGGGTGAGCTAAAGCTCGAAGACCTTCGCCGCTTGGCAGAAGAACTGGGTGAGCCCAAGCAGATCAGCGGAAAGCAGGAATTGTACGAGGCTATTATAAACCAGTACATTTAGGCGAACTCGATTCTAAACAAACACAGGCTAATATCGCAGATTCGCAGTGCAATGCGCACATAATGTGGATCTGCGATATAAATAATTCTTTTCAACTAATTAAAAAAAACTAAAATGACTAAAGAAGCAAGCTACAATAGCTTATATATTCTGGCGTTAACAATGGTTGCCACACTGGGCGGGCTTCTGTTCGGATACGACACCGCAGTTATCAACGGAGCCATAAACGCCCTGGAAAGCTTTTTTATAGGCCCACTGCGAGAACACCCCGAGCTTGCCGTTAAAGTGATTATACAATTCAAATTTGCCGCGGGTATATGCTTCGCCATTGTAGCCCTCTTGGTAAACTCTTTCTTTTTCAAGCTCTTTGGCGCGGTTAAAGGATCGGTTTATAGTATGATCCTAATTGTCGTCACCGGTTTGGTGGTGTATTTTAAATTCCTTTCCCTTCCAAATATTCTTACTGAAAACATGGCGAACTCCATAAATGGGTTTACCATCTCCAGCGCGCTTCTGGGATGTATTATCGGGGGATCGGTGGCAGGATATCTCAGCCAGACCATCGGCCGGAAAAAAGGTTTGATCCTTGCAGCCTTACTTTTCTTAATTTCAGCAGTTGGTTCTGCTATACCTGAGCAAATGAATTTTCTTCACGCACATGTGATCAGCTCTTTTATTTTTTATCGGATTATCGGAGGCATCGGTGTGGGTTTGGCATCCATGCTTTCCCCAATGTACATTGCTGAAATCGCCCCCTCCAACATCCGCGGAAAACTTGTATCATGGAACCAGTTCGCCATTATTTTCGGTATGCTTCTTGTGTATTTCGTGAACTATTTTATTGCCAAAGGCCAGCCTCAGGAATGGATCGACACCGTGGGCTGGAGATGGATGTTTGGTTCGGAAACCATTCCTGCAGTTATGTTTCTGGGGCTCTTGTTTTTCGTGCCTGAGACCCCCCGATTCCTCGTAATGAAAAACCAGGAGGCAGAAGCGCTCAAAGTTCTTACCAAGCTTTCGGGAGCGGGTACTGCAGGGGAAGTTCTGCGCGACATCAAAGGAACGCTGGTGGAAAAGAAAGTTCCCTGGTTGAGTTACGGTGGACTTATTTTAATGGTCGGCATTCTTCTTTCGGTATTTCAGCAATTCGTAGGAATCAATGTGGTTCTGTATTACGCCTCTAAAATATTCAGCAATATGGGGGCAAACACCGACACTTCGCTGTTGCAAACCATTATTGTTGGGGCGGTAAACCTCACTTTCACCGTTGTTGCCATTTTCACCGTTGACCGTTTCGGCCGTCGCCCCCTGATGATTATTGGTGCTCTGGGCATGGCTTTCAGCATGATTATGTTGGGCTTCACTTTTTATCTGGAGCGGTTAGGGATGACAGCATTGGTATTCATGCTGCTTTATACTGCCTTCTTTGCAATGTCGTGGGGACCAGTTACCTGGGTTTTACTTTCGGAGATCTTCCCGAACAGCATCCGCAGCGCAATGTCGATTGCTGTTGCAGCGCAGTGGGTTGCAAACCTTGTTGTTTCATGGACCTTTCCTATTATGGACGGAAACCCCACCCTTACAAACTTGTTCCACCAAGGATTCTCATACTGGATCTATGGGGTAATGGGGATACTTGCTGCATGGTTCGTTTGGAAGTTTGTTCCTGAGACCAAGGGCAAGTCGCTCGAAAACATGGAAAAAATGTGGAAGAAATAATAATTCCGGCACGATTCCTCTTAGGTTGGAATCGTGCCGGAATTTATTGTTATCCGGTTTAGATCTACTAAGAGGAAATCTGTTTCTGTCGTGCAAAAGCAGCCCGAAGTGGCAGAACGATTCGTTCAAGCAATCGTCTGTCATTTGTGATGATTTCCGCAACCCCCTCCATGTTTTGATTAAAGGTGAGTTCTGTTCCGTATCCGGTCTTCAAGCCTTCCGGAAGATCAACGATTACTGAATATTCGTCATCGCTCGGCACCAGCGAGATGCTACGGATGGATCCTTTTACCATCCCGAACTCGAGATAGGGATAATTCGCAAATTTTATGTTTACCCCTTGTCCGGACTTTACTTTTCCAGCCCCAGTTAGTGGCAGGCTAAGTTTTCCAATCATCTCTCCCGGATTTTTGGGAATAACCGACATTACCAGATCGCCCTCTCTAACATCCTGGTTCTGACTCCATATTCGGGTAAAACTAACAATTCCTTCCACGCTCGATTTGAGCAGATATTTTTGTTCCCAGTCGGCAATAGCTGCCGAGAGCTTGTTGGCCGCCTCATCGAGAGCCGACCTGAGTTTTCCCGCATCTTCACTCCTTCTGAGTTCCAGATCAAGAATTTCCTGAGAGAGTTTGGATATCTGGATTTCATTTGAGGCAAGGGTTATACGGGACTGTTCATAGGCAAATTGCTTTTGCAGATACAAGCCTTTTGACTTTTCATAATCCGATTCAGGAATCACTCCCTGTGCGAAAACCATGGAATCTCTGGTAAACTGCCGACCTGAGAGAGTTTCCTCCTGTTTAAGAATCCTGCTTTGGCTATTGAGTCGTCGGGAATAGTCTTTATATTTTAGTATTTCAGAATTAAGCGAATTGATTTTCTGGTTATGGTAATCCAATCCAACGAACTGAACCAAATCGTTAAACTGCTTGTGGAAATTCGCGAAATAGGGTTGAATGTCACCCAGTACGGGCTTGCCTGAAAATGCAAATCCCCCGAGATCAAGAGTTGCTTCAATTTCGGATCGGAAAGAATCGAGTTCAGCTTTAAGCTGAGCAATATCCTTGAGGTTTCCCGGATTTTCAATCACTGCCAATATTTGGCCGGATTTAACTTCCTCATTATCCTTTACAAACAGTTGCATAATCTTCCCATTGGTGCGTGCAACAGCATTTGAAGGAGGATTTTCGGTTGTAACCAGAATAGAGGCGTTAACCATATCTGGATAGGTAAACAACCAACTGCCAAGAACAATAAAAGCTATGATAAAGAATACCAGGATCGTTCCCCAACGGATGATCCAATGCGGGACATGCCCAAGAATTTCCTTTACCTCCTCGCTTTTCAGTTCAATTTCAGGTTTAGCAAGTTCTTCAGGTGTCATGGGTTGCAATTAAAATTATTTTATTAATCGGATAATTAAAGCACTCGTCCCATTCCGTCAAAAGCTTCGCTCAAAAACTAATCCGTTTCGCGTTTGTGTTAAACATCAATCCTGGCGTATTTAGCGTGTTTTTCGATGAATTCCCTGCGAGGCGGAACATCATCGCCCATGAGCATGGAGAAAATTCTATCGGCTTCAGCAGCACTTTCAATTGTAACCTGGCGCAATGTACGTTTCTCGGGATTCATGGTTGTTTCCCATAGCTGCTCCGCATTCATCTCGCCAAGACCTTTATATCGCTGGATGTGTATACCGGCAGGATTCCCCTGACCAAATTCTTCAACAACCAATTTTCTGTCGTCCTCGTTCCAGCAGTAACGTTCCTTGCTGCCTTTTTTCACAAGGTAAAGAGGGGGAGTGGCAATATACAGGTAGCCGTTCTGTATCAGCTCCATCATATAACGAAAGAAGAATGTCATAATAAGGGTTGTGATGTGACTTCCGTCAACGTCAGCATCCGTCATGATAATAACTTTGTGATATCTGATGTGTGTTAGATTCAGTGCCTTGCTGTCTTCTTCGGTACCAATTGAAACACCCAGGGCAGTAAATATGTTTTTTATCTCTTCGTTTTCAAAGATTTTGTGCATCATGGCTTTTTCCACATTAAGGATTTTCCCCCTGAGTGGCATAATCGCCTGAAACTGACGGTCGCGGCCCTGTTTAGCCGTACCACCGGCTGAATCGCCCTCCACAAAATATATTTCTGTAAGCGCGGGGTCTTTATCTGCACAGTCGGCCAATTTTCCAGGAAGACCCGCTCCCGAAAGCACATTTTTCCTTTGAACCAGCTCTCTTGCTTTTCTTGCTGCATGACGAGCTGTTGCGGCCAGGATTACTTTGCTGACAATGATTCGCGCATCCTTTGGGTTTTCCTCAAGATAGTTTGAGAGTTCGGAGCTAACGGCCATATCAACCACACCCATAATCTCAGAGTTACCCAGCTTGGTTTTTGTCTGACCTTCAAACTGAGGCTCCTGCACCTTTACTGAAATAATTGCGGTCAATCCCTCGCGAAAGTCATCTCCGTTGATATCAAACTTCAGTTTGGTAAGCATTCCCGATTTCTCTGCATAGGTTTTCAAAGTACGGGTAAGGCCTCTTCTGAAACCTGCAAGGTGTGTTCCTCCCTCGATGGTATTGATATTGTTTACATAGGTATGGACGTTTTCGGAGAAGGAAGTATTATACTGCAATGCTATTTCCACCGGGACTCCGTTCTTTTCGGTGTCAAGGTAGATTATATGCTCAATAAGGCGTTCACGGTTCTCATCAAGGAAGGCAACAAACTCTTTGAGGCCTTCGGTAGACAAAAAGCTTTCGTGCCGATATCTTGGTTCCGTGCCACCATGGTTTTCAACGCTTCCGTTAGCTTGATCCTCGAGTTCGCGCTTGTCAACAATACTCAAGCGGATTCCCTTATTCAGGAACGCCAGCTCCCTAAGTCGTGCAGAAAGTATCTCGTAATGATATTCTGTAGTGGTAAAAATTGTATCGTCAGGGATAAAATTGATGATTGTGCCGGTTTTTTCGCTGACTCCGATTTCCTTTACGTCGGCAACAGGCTTTCCGCGTTCGTATACCTGCTCATATATTTTGCCATCGCGGTGAACAGTGGCTGTAAGCCTTGTAGAAAGGGCGTTAACGCAGGAAACACCCACGCCGTGCAATCCGCCTGAAACTTTGTAAGATTCTTTGTTAAATTTACCTCCCGCATGGAGAACTGTCATTACAACTTCCAAAGCGGATTTCTGCTCCTTCTCATGCCAATCGACAGGAATTCCACGACCATTATCGGTAACAGTTACGGATCCATCTTCGTTGATAATCACATCAATGTCGGTGCAATGCCCTGCCAACGCCTCATCAATTGAGTTATCGACAACTTCATAAACCAAGTGGTGCAAACCTTTAACACTTATATCGCCAATATACATGGCGGGTCTTTTTCGTACTGCTTCCAAACCCTCCAGAACCTGGATATTATCCGCAGAATACGAATTGCCGTTTGAACCTACATTACCATTCTCCATTGCTTCAATCTCTTGTTTGGCCATTTTTTCTCTTTTTACAATCATAATTAATGAGCCTGATCTTGAGGAAATCAAAATCAGGTTTCTTGTTTTTATCCCGTTTATCGATTAAAAATTATAGTTTCCGGAAGAAATGTTTCGGAAACATAAGCGGAAAAGGAATACCCTCGTTTCGGACTACGTAAATTACTGAATTTCAAATTCATATAAATAGTTCCAACTTCTCGTTTTTCAGACACAAATATAACCAAATATGGCGGTTATACCATTTAAAAACCTAATTAATTAGTGGGATTTTTCAACAATTTTTTCATCTGTAATAAACAAATTTTTAACACCAGCCAAATCGTTGGAATATGAAATTATTTCAGATTGTGCATCCCGGTATATCGCTTCGCACTGCTCATGTGAAACGTATGGATTTTATCGGATAGTATCGCACAACCTAAACACCTTCGGATAAATAGAAATAGACTCCGGGCTCTTATAATGCATATGAAAATCCGGCCAAAAACTGAAGTCTTTGTGCAGGATACTGATTCCAAACCTGATAACGTGAAGCTGAAAGATTGTTTAGCCTCAGAAAAAAGGCCATGGTCTTTGTGTATCGGTACTCAACCGACAGGTTTATATCCGGGTATCCTTTCAGCTCATTAACGATGCCTAATGTACCGGGAGCATATCGCTTTCCTGTATAAAACACATCCATGCCAACCAGTATTTTCTCTCTGAGGTTGTAGTCGGCAGCGAGCGAAGCCTCAAAGGAAGGCCGGTGCCAGGGATGCAATAGACTGGAGAGCTGATACTCGCTATAATTTGCCTTCAGGAGAAATTCCAGCTTCTCCGACTGATGCCAGCTTACCTCTGCATTAAGGCTCATGATGGAGACATTGTCGTAATCGGCCACAAACGTATGACGAAGCACATTGCTGCTATCGTTTCTGAAGAAATACATACTATCGATTTTCTCAAAAGAACCCTTTAGGTTGAATGCCATTTTGTTGCTGTAGCGGCCTTTCAAACCGGCAAAGACGATCATGGTGTGATTTGAATTGCTGATTGCCGTTCCGGGGGTTAGGTAGGGATTTTCGAATAGGATCTTCCCGAAATTGTTGATCTCGCGGTAACCGTTGATTCCCATATATGGAATCAGCACTTTGGGAACGATATTGAACTCAAAACCGGCACGGGGGAATATGCTGACTTTCCCTTCACCGCTTTGGTCAACGTTCAGATCAAGCCCCACCAGGAACTTCCATTCGTCGGTATTTTTGGCATACCAGGGATTCACATCCACAACGGTATAGTCGGCTGTGTCCAAGCTGCCTGTCTGGCTGAAGTAGCGAATTCTCAGATCACCGCCAACAACCTGATCGTTGATTCTCTTATTCATTGAGGTTGAAAAATCAACATTGTGCTCGGTGTTTTTATAAAAATCGTTCACCAGTCCATAGTTCAGCCCTGTTTTGTAATTCAGATGGCTACTGTCGGAATAAGCGGAATAATATTTCAGTCCGCCTCCCGCTGAGAGAATCCTCTGCATGTTTTTTTTCCTCTCCAGAATCGTGTCTATCGCAGCGTTATAGCCATAATAGTCTGCCGAATTGAATCCCCCGTAAACATCTGCCTCCAGGACCGAAGATTTGAATATTTTTTTTCCATAAAGTTTCATAAGGTTATCGTTGTAACCGGCATTCACTTTCCTGTTGTTTTCAAGTTTAATCCTCCCGGTAGAAGACTGGTGGTTAAAATAAAATCCCAATTGGGTTGTTTTGGCTCTCAGCTGATTAATGCTAAGTTCCATATAAGGGGTTTTGTAGTTTCCGGCCCCGAGGGTAAGCTGGCTCTTGTACAATTTCGAAATAGGCATCCCCACCATTTTTGCGGGTTTGATGGGATCTATTTTGTAATCCGTCTCAAAACGCTGGGGAAAAATCACATAACCGAAATCGGGGGTTACGCGGATTGTATCGTTGAACACCGGGAGAAGGCTAATTTTGTTGGCATCCGAAAGTGTGGGTGTATAAGGCTTAACCACTCGCACATCCTTCTGGATTTCAGCTTGTCCGGACACCTTGGTTTGAGAGTAAAAAAGCAAAACGGCAATCAGTACTATCAGAATGGAATTTCCTCTTCGCATATTTCTTTTGTTTATAAGCATAACTAAATCATTTTCAGGGATGTCAGCAAGGAAAATCTTCCCTTGCAAATCCCTCTATTGCAGCCCGATTTCCAGAGGTTCCTGCACCGGCGACTTTTCGCGGGCGTTCAGCTTGTCTGTAATCACTTTCTTAGCTTCAACGGCAGCCGTTTTAATCCCGTCGTTCTCCTCGGTGTAATAATCAATAACGCTCTGAAGAGTTTGCAGTGCCTGGAAATCATCTCCGTTAGCCTGAAAGATATCCGCTAAAAGAAGGAAAGATTTGCCCATCCAGATGGCATGAGGGGTATTCATGTCGATAAACTCATAAATCACTTCCTCCGACCTTTTTTTGTCGCCTTGGATGAATAAAAGTTCGGCAACCCTGAATTTTGCCTCAGCCCCTTCCCGGCTGTTTACCTCAATGGCAACTTTGCTGAACCAGTCGAGTGCCGCAGGCGAATCGTTCTGTTTAAGGTAAGCGTTTGCTATGGCAAACAAGGCTTCGCGCTTAATTTCAGCCTGGATTTTGTCCTGCAGCAGTACTTGGTTTGCAGCAAGAATGGTGTTTTGGTATTCGTCAAGTTTGACATAGCAGCGCATAAGGCCTATTTGGGCTTCCCCGACATTGGCTTTTTTCTCGCCCAACTCTATCAGTTTAGCATACAGTTCCGCAGCCCGGTTGTAATCGGCATTTCCGTACGAGATGCGAGTTGCGGCAACCAGTGCCGGTTCAGAGAACATATTATTAGGTTGGGAAATGATATATTCGAGGGAGGTAAACGACTCCTGAGACATTTTTTGTTTAAGGAGACAGTCGGCCCTGTAATAATGAGCGTTTAAAAGAAAGTTCCCCTGAGTAAACCGGGCAATATAGTTATCAAGGCTCTGCACCGCTTTTACGCAGTCGCCTGCAAGGTATGCATTTTCAGCAGCCGAGTACATCAGCGAATCCTGCTCCATTGTGCTGATGGCTTTACCAATCTCCTGAACATACGACAGGTATTCATCAACATTGCTCTGGTCGACGTAAATATCCTTAATCGATTTCAAAGCATTTGATGATTCGGGTGTTCCGGGGTAATCGCGAACCACTTGTTTGTAAAAAGCAATCGCTTCGGTCGAATTGCCCGAGTTATTGGAGATAAGTCCCAACTGCGATAGTGTGCGGCTCATGTAATTGCTGTTTGGATATTCGTTATTCAAACGCTGATAGCTCTTAAGCGCTTCGCCAGCCATATCAAGCTGGGCATATGTTTTACCCAGTTCAAAGAGAGCATCGTCGACGTATGCCGATTTCGGGAAATCGCGCAAGAGCTTGTTATAGGTCTCAATTTTCTGTTTTGGCTGATCCACAAGTCCCTGGCAAAATCCTTTCTGGAAATACGCATAATCCACATCTGCCTTATTGATCTGTATCACCTTGGAGTAAAAATCGATGGCATCGGCATACCGGCTATCGATAAAACGCGTGTCGCCAAGGCGGTTATAGGCATCGGCCATGGTAACTGCACCTGAATTCTTCTCCAGGTTGGTGTAAGCCGAAAACCATTTCTGGGCATTGCTGTAATCTTTTTTTGCAAAAGCCACATATCCCAGACTGTAATTTAGCATTGGGTACTCTGTTGCTTTGTAGGAAGTGGGATCGGCCTTAAACATGTTATAATAATCCTCAGCTGTGGCCGGGTCGTTCATGCGAAAATAGGATTCCCCAAGCCAGTAGAGTGTCCTTGCCCCAATAAGCGGGTCGTATTTCGAGTATTTGAGACTTCGGTCGAAACTGGCAATGGCGTCGGTGAATCTGAGGTTGGTAAACAGTTCCAATCCCCTGAAAAAAGAAACCCTCTGCAGGGCTTTTTCCATATTCGCGTCTTTTTCTTTTATTTTCTCGAGGGATTCCATCGCCATCTTATAGTTACGGGTATTCAGATAAGCAGCCACCAGAAAATTGTAGGCCTCGTCGCTTCTTTTGGATGCGGGATAAAGGCTTAGATAGCGGTTGAAAGCAAGAATCGCCTCATTGAATGGCGAATATGACAATTCGTAGGTGACTTTTGCATAATTGAAGAGCGCGTCTTCCTGTATAGTAAGATTGAAATCCATGCGGGCAGCAGCACTAAAGGCTTTGCGGGCTTTGTTCTTGTCGCCCGTTTGGAGATAACAATCAGCCAGGTTGTACATGGAACTCTGACTGATCTCGCTGTTGGTATAAGCGATACTCTCGAACAAGGCCGCGGCCTCCTTGTACTTTCTTGTTTTATAATAGATAAACGCAAGCTGGTATCGGTCGCCAATGGTAAGGGACTTATTGCGGTCCCTGTATTTCTCGAGGTAGGGCAAGGCCTCCTTGTATTGCTCCAATGCGAAGTAGGAGTCGCCAATGATTTTCGACATCTCCCCTACCCTTTTTTCGGAAATCGAATCCATAAGTGGCGGGGCAAAAGCGATAATCTCCTCGTATTTCTTCTGCATGAAATAAATCTGGGTAACATAATACGGTGCTATGGAAGAAAAAGTAGGATCGTCGAGCAGACGCAAAAAACCGTTAAGAGCTGTCTCGTAGTTTTTCTGATCATAGGCAATGTGAGAATAATAATACAAAGCAGGCGAGGAATACTTGCTGTCGATATCCTTTATTTCGTAGAAACAAACCCTTGCCTCTTCAAAATCATTGCCCATGTAGTAACTGTATCCCTTCTGAAAATAATACTCAGACAACTCATCTGGCGTTAATACGTAGCGATCGACTTTGTTGTAGTAGGATATGGCCCGCGAATATGTTTTTTTGCTGTACATGTAACCAGCCAAACGAAAATGCGCATTATTGATCAACTGGCTTTCAGGATTCTCGTTCACGAACTCATAGACCTTGTATTCCGCATCCAGGTTAAAAAGCTCAATAGCGCACAAGGCTGAATAATACATTGCCCCAGCCCTGAGTTCTGATTTTTCGGTACCGTAAGTGTCAAGTGCCTTTGAGAAAAACTCCTGAGCAGCACTGTACTTTTCCATTTTATAAAGTTCCAACCCCTTGTAGTAATCCCTATCGGCAAATGTGTTGATGCTGGTCTTCTGTGCCTGCAAGGCTAAGGTAAATGCTATTAAAAAAACGAGAAACCAAGTTCTTCTGATTATCATGTTCGCAATTTTGTTAAATCGAGTAAAGTTATGAATTAAAAAAGCAGTGCTTTTAGCTGAATAATCTTTTTAATTAACATATTGGTGTTAATATGAATCTGCAAATTCATGTCTTTGTATAGAGTGTCACTGTTGTCCTTTAAAAGATTTAAGATTCCTCTCTGCCTAAGGCAGATCGGAATGACAGGCTATTTCGAGTTTTATGAGTTGTTTGAGGTTGGTTGGCAGCTTCGCTGCCAACCAACCTCAAACAACTCATTCCAAGGCACGTAATTGACTGTCATTCTGAACGAAACGAAGTGAAGTAAAGAACCTATTCATCAATATTGTTTTTTATCGGACAACAATGATTAAGTATCTAAGAAAAACAAAGGCAAAGCTCAAAACGATCAGTTACAATGTCAGTGTTTTGCCAGGAAATATTCTTACATCATCAATTCCAAAGATTAATAAAAAACATGATCCTTGCTTAGCAATTTTATTACCAAAACGTTTACCTTTCCCAAAAATTGCATGGCTATGTCACTTGATAAAATTATTGAATTTCAAAATGTCTCTATCGCAATAAAGGATCACCTGATTCTTTCGGATATAAATTTCGAAGTTGAAAAGGGTGAATTGGTATACCTTATCGGGAAAGTGGGCAGTGGAAAAACCAGCCTCATAAAGACCATTAACGCGGAGATTCCCCTGAAGTCGGGAAATGCCCAGGTTGCCGATTTCAAACTGGAAGAGCTAAAAAAGAAACAGGTTCCTTTTCTGAGACGCAAATTGGGTATAGTTTTTCAGGACTTTCAGTTGCTGATTGACCGATCGGTTCATGAAAACCTTGAGTTTGTTCTCAAGGCAACCGAATGGCGGAATAAGGATGAAATCAACACTCGTATTGGCGAGGTTCTTGAGAAAGTAGATCTGGGATTCAAGGGATATAAGATGCCTCACCAATTGTCGGGCGGTGAGCAGCAAAGGGTGGTTATTGCCAGGGCTTTGCTCAACAGTCCTGAGATTATCCTGGCCGATGAGCCTACAGGAAACCTCGACCCAAAGACATCAGAAGATATCATGCAAATTCTTCTGGAGATTAGCCGA
>JAIFNN010000130.1:0-25760 GCA_020047715.1 Bacteroidota bacterium
CTCTGAATGATGCTGTCGGCCTTGTTGAAACTGGTGTACGTAAGCCGCTGTTCATCTGTAGAGATCATATCCACGGGGTTGGTTACTCCCGTTACTGCGTGGGGCTTCGTGCCATAGCTGTAATCTCCAACAGAGGTCTTGGATGAGATATTGCCGTTATTCGCATAACTGAGGTTCATGGGAACCGGCCCATTTACCGCGCTTAAGCGGCCCAGATTGTCGTAATCAAAAATCTCAGTGAGATTGTTGAGGTTATCCTTCCGGCTGGTGAGATTTCCCGTTTGCACATCGAAACTGTATCCGAGATCCTGGATGGTGCCTGTTGTAATCCTTCGGAGCATGCCAAGGCAATCAAAGGTCTTGTTTGTAATAAGACCGTTTCCGCTCTGATAAGACGTGTATTGTCCAAAGGAATTCATCGTAGTTGCGTTCCAGATGATCGCGCCGTTGTCTTTCCTTCGCACTTCATCCAGGTAACCAAAGGTATTGTAAACATTTCGAATTCCAAAACCTGATGGATAGGTAAGAACACTATCCCGGCTGAACTGTCCGTAAGTAAGGCTGGTAGTAAAGCTGGTGCCAGAGATGTTTATTGCTTTGCTGAGCAAGCGGCCGTAGCTGTCATAAGTGTAATTTTCACTGCCTCCGGTGTATGTAACTGAACTGAGCAGTCCCGGTTTGCCTGATGGGTCATACGTAAAGTCTTTGGTCCCTTCTTTTGAAATTGCCTTTTACTTATCCTTCTGCGTCAGGTGCCATTTCATATAAAGGGTATCAACCGATGGATCGAGCTGGGCCGGGACTGGGTCTTCAAGCACCTTGTCGCGGATGGCCAGAGAGGACAGCTCAACTTCGCCGGTGATCAGCTCGGGAATATTATAATTCTGAATGAAGCCGTTATAAAACTCCGGATCTTTCTGGGGCAAAACGAAAGGCTTTGATGCCGAGCCGTTTTCATCGAGGTATGAGAAATATGGTCTGGTAAACAATCCATCCATACGTTTACTGCTGAAGACGAACCAGTGTCCGGAGTTTGAGAAAGAGTGATAACTGTCAGTCTGATCGCTATTGACTTCCATCTCCCTGTAAACACCTGTTTCAAGGTCCAGAAGATTTAAATCGGTGTTCGGGTGGTGAATGGTGAAGTATCCGAAATCGCTGGTGCAAAACATTATATATTTCCCGTTGGGAGAGACCTTGGGAAAACTGATGCTCTTTCCAAGCGATTTACTGGAAAGTATGGTATCGACTTCTCCCCAGGAGCCTGTAAGCGCATCGAAACCTATACGCAGCAGTTCATATTTTGCATAAATACGGTCATCCAGGCTTGAGCTTGGCGGTGCGCTGATAAAGTAAAGGTATTTGCCATCGGGCG
This sequence comes from Bacteroidota bacterium, assembly GCA_020047715.1. Lineage (GTDB taxonomy): Bacteria > Bacteroidota > Bacteroidia > Bacteroidales > JACJXF01. The sequence goes on from JAIFNN010000130.1 coordinate 1,376, forward strand.
ACCAGGTAGGGAGGTTTTCGCGACTGGGGGTCGAAACTTTTACCGAAGTGGAAATCGTGTTTGTTTCGACATTGTAGACGATCAAGTCGGAGAGGCCGTCGGAAACCTCAATGCGGGTTTCGCCATTGCAGAATTGCTGGTTTATGTTATTCACGGAAAAAGCAATGTACTTTCCATCCGGATGCCAGCTTGGGTATACTCCGGCGTTGAGCGTGAATTTGTTTTTGGTGTCGATCTTTGTGAGTTTCTGATCCTTGCCTACGATGGTACCGCCATGAACGGCACGAATATGAATGATCATATCATCAGGATCGTTTTGGCGGAAGGAATGGCAATTGAGGCATGCATATTCGAATGATTTATTTTCCAGAATGGGCTTTTCTTCAAAGTTTTCCAGGTTCCGCTGATAAATCCCCAGTCCGCTCCAAAAAACATAGCCCGTGTTTATCAAGCGATACGCCAGGTGACTGTCGATGCTCTCGTTTGAGATATGATTTGACAGGGTTTGATATTTTTTCCAGCTTTTGTCATTTCCCCTGACGAAGATCTCCATAAAAATATCCGAGCCCTTGCCTTCCTGCAGCAGTGCACGCCATGTTTTAAGGCCGAATTGAATAACAGGGCTTTTACTCCGTATTACAATCGGTTTTTCCTTATGCACAAATGCTCTGACTTCATATTCACTTCCCGGCTCCAATATTTTGAAGTTCATGGGGGCAATGTTTGGGGGAATAACAATCCCACTGTAATCGGGGGCAATAATTGCCTGACGATCGGCTTCCTCAAAATTAGAGATTTCGGAATTACATGAAAATAAAATACTTACCATGCAAACCAAAAGTATATGTCTAAGATGCTTTTTCATTCGAAAATAGTTTATTTAATTAAGCTGATCGGGAATTAAACCGAGATACGCAAGGGCCCGTGCCCCGTGAAAATTCACCCTGAAATCGTACTCCTCAATAAACTTCGTGGTTTTAAGGACTTTCTTCCACTGCCTTTGCTCCGCATAATACTCTATGGTTAACAAATTCTTTTTAAGCGGATTATACGCTTTTTCAAAAAGGAAATACCCCAAGACAGAAAAAACTATTGCCTGACACAAAACAACAAACAACTCCCGCTGCAAAAATCCGGTTTTCAACTTTGTTTTCTTTCCTTTTGCAACAGGTATAGGTTTCTTTTCAGGGATGAGAGTCGAGATTAAAACAACAAATATTACCAACGGCAAAAGAGCGTAAAGTATAATGGGTTATGCTTCAGGGGTATAAGCCAGTGAAGCCGGGGGCTTCATAACGGATATTTTATAAAGGTTTTCAAAGCTGGATTGAAAAACAAATTTAAATCCCAGAAAAGGAATGATACATGCAAAGACTGCAAAAGCTGATGCAATGATCCACTTCGACCCTTTTGAACTTGTTTTCAGATAGATTAGCAGTGAAGAAAGAGCGAAAACAAACAATGCGGGCCCGCTGGCAAGGTAAAAAAGCAAGAAACCAGAACAAACCAGAATAAATAACTGAACTTGGGATATTTCAAGTGTAGCGCACAAAAAGCCCAGGTAAACATCAGGGCAAAAAGAAGCCTTATGCTGATGTAATATGGATAGAGGCAATCGAAGAATACCACTGAGCCAAACAATATAAAGAGGGCGAAAATTCCAAATTCGAATTTACTCTTACCCATCAGCATGCGCGCAATGCGCATTGCAACAATACCTTTTATTGAAATAAAAGCAACAATGAGAAAACTCCCCAGATAATTGAAGTAAAAAAACTGAGATACAAAAATAGAGCAGTAGTCGGCAATCCCCCCCGGGTAATTGGTGAACCTCTGCAAGAACTCCGCACCTGTAATAAATGCAGTCTGTTGAAGCTGGCAGTGCAGAAAAGGACTAATTGGAGTTTCAATCACCTACCAGACAGTTACTAGAAAAGCAAAAATCAACAGATTTCCAGAGCTGAAAATTTTTAGTTTCATAACCTAAGCAATAAACCGATATTTAGCTATTTTTACAGTATTTTAACAAATAAAAATAATAAACAAAGCTTACAATGTCATTTTCAACGACTACCGGATTAGCTCTGAAAAATCTTTGTATCAGCCCGCGTTTGGGCGCTACTCTTACAGACCAGCTTAATGACTGTTACAAGCAGCTTACCGAATATTCCATTATTAGATCTTTCCCAAGAGTTTCAATTGTGAAACAGACTGTATTTATCTCCGTCGCAAATAATGCAGAATATATTCAAAGCAAGCAAAAATTATTGTCATGCGCAAAGGAATATTTCGAAAAAATTCCACCCACTTCAATAATTGCCCAGCACCCTGAAAACGGTTCACTAGTTATGGAAATAACTTCTATTGAAGGCTTACTACCTGAACAGATCAAGTACAGGCAGAATGATGATTCTACATGGCTGGTAGTTGACAGATGCGGTATGAAAATGCTTTTCGCTTCCTGCACGGGTGAAAAGCATCTCAACGGCACGGTTCTGGAGCAGAGTCAGGAGGCCTTCCACCAGGTTCAGAATATTTTATCCTCTGAAGGAATGAGGTTTTCCGACATTATCCGTCAATGGAATTATATTGAGAAGATTACCGGGTTTTTGGATCGCAACAACTCCACGAGTCAACATTACCAGATGTTTAATGACGTGCGCTCGAAATTCTACAACCAGGCTGATTTCTCAAACGGCTTTCCGGCGGCAACCGGAATAGGTACAGATTTCGGGGGAATAAGTATTGACATCATTGCTGCAGAACTCGGACCCGACTGTCGCTCGGTTGCGATTAAAAGTCCGGTTCAACAGGATGCATATAAATACACTCAGGAAGTTTTGGCTGAGAATTCGTGTATGAGTGACTTTTGCAGAACTTCGCCCAAATTTGAGCGTGCCCGGGTTCTGGATACACCAGAGTACAAATGGATTTTTATCTCAGGAACGGCTGCCATAAAGGGACAGATAAGCATACCTATCTTGTCGGCGGAGGTTCAGACTGAAATGACACTTCAAAACATTCTGAGTTTAACCTCCCCCGAGAATCTGATGAAGCATGGGGTGGGAACGGGACAAAAAGCCAGGTTAGACCATTTGAGAGTTTATGTAAAATACCCTAAAGATCTTAAGCAAGTGCAGGAAACCTGTCAGCAGCATTTCCCTCATCTGCCCACCATTTATTTAATAGCTGACATTTGCAGGCCGGAGTTGCTTGTTGAAATAGAAGGCCTTGCTGTTACTACCTGATATTTAATCAAAACAAGTGTCTTTTGCTTCTTATCAATAATTACAAGCGATAATAAGTAGCGAAAAGCTGCTTTGTATCCGAAGCAGTAGATTAGGAAATGAAAATAAAAAACGCTTATATTAGCAGCTGATAAGCATAAAAAGGACAAATGAATTTTGAGTACCCCAATATTTTTCCCGACAGTGAAACCTACAGCACAGATTCTAAATAACTAATAAATTTTGCATTCCCTTATGAAAACAAGTCCGAAAGTAGTTGAAAAGAAATACCTGCTTCCCTTTATCATAATTACCAGTCTCTTTGCACTCTGGGGATTTGCCAATGACATAACGAATCCGATGGTGGCAGCATTTAAAACTGTGATGGAGATTTCCAATGCAAAAGCTGCTTTGATTCAATTCGCATTTTATGGCGGTTACGCAACCATGGCTCTTCCGGCAGCCATATTTGTAAAAAGATTCAGTTATAAGAAAGGTATTCTTTTAGGACTTATACTTTATGCCATCGGGGCGCTAATGTTTTATCCTGCTGCTAAATATGAAGTCTTTGGGTTTTTTCTGATTTCTTTGTATGTGCTCACATTTGGACTCGCGTTTCTTGAAACAACAGCAAATCCATATATTATTTCTATGGGGGATGAAGAGACTTCAACCCGCCGGTTGAACCTTGCCCAGTCCTTTAATCCAATCGGATCGTTAATGGGGATGTTTGTTGCATCAAATGTTATATTGGTTGCACTGAATTCAGACAAAAGGGATGCTGCCGGTAGCCTCATATTTCCAAACCTTGAACCCGCTCAAAAAGCAATAATCAGAACGCATGATTTAGCCGTGATCAGTAATCCGTATGTAATGCTCGGATTGGTTGTAATTGTAATGTTTGTGATAATTGCTCTTACCAAAATGCCTGTTCGGGCAAATGCGAACCACGAGGTAAAAACACTTGAAATAATCGGGCGACTCCTTAAAAAGCCGGTATACAGAGAAGGTGTTATCGCACAAATGTTTTATGTAGCCGCACAAATTATGTGCTGGACATTCATTATCCAATATGCTGAAAATTTGGGTATCGTAAAATCCACAGCTCAGAAATACAATATTATTGCAATGGCAATATTTCTTTCAAGCAGGTTTATAAGTACCTTTTTAATGAAATACATCAACTCGAAAAAATTGCTGCTTTTCTTTGCTATCGGGGGAATGTTGACTATTACAGGTACCATCTTTATTCAGGGGATGGGCGGTTTGTACTGCCTGATAGCCACATCTGCTTTTATGTCGTTGATGTTCCCGACAATTTATGGAATTGCACTTTACGGGATTGGAGATGATGCAACAATAGGTGCGGCCGGACTGGTAATGGCTATTGTAGGTGGAGCATTAATGCCACCGTTACAGGGGGCCATTATTGATATGGGTACCATAGCAGGGATGCCCGCGGTTAACGCCTCATTTATATTACCGTTTATTTGTTTCGTCGTTGTTGCAATATTCGCATACCGCACAATAAAAAAGTAATAGCGGAAAATATTTTATCCGTTTATTAGACAGAAAAAACTAGTTTTTAGGTTTCTTGACCGCATCTGTTTTCGAATACAAATACCTTTTAATCTTATTGGTAGGTGTTTTCTCGAAAGGGTTTTCCTGGAATTTGGTAAACTGCAATTTGGAGAATCGGTTGACGCGCTGATTGACAAATTTTTGCGCCTCTGCCAATAACTCGTCCATTGTGTCGTGTGCCACGTGCATCACACGCTCATTCAGTTTAACCAATTTATTCTCAAAGTCTTTCAGGTTGATGCTAATTAAAGCACCGATCTTGCCTTCCTCCTGAACCACCAGAGATTCCTCAATAAACTCGATCCCGTTAAGAATGGCTTCAATTTCCTCGGGATAGATATTTTCACCATTGGTTCCCAGAAGTACATTTTTTATTCTCCCCCGGATAAAAACGATTCCATCCTTATCGATGTAACCCAAATCTCCGGTTTTAAACCAGCCATCTTCTGTGAACACTGCAGCTGTCTGTTCGGGGTTTTTATAGTATCCCGACATTACATTGGGTCCTTTTGCCTGAATTTCACCCTCTCCGGTTTCAGGATTCGGTTCGAATATCCGCAACTCCAAACCTACCACGGCCGGGCCGGTAGCCTGCCATTTGGATTTAAAGGGAGCGGCACCTGCGAGCATAGGAGCGGTTTCGGTAAGACCGTATCCGATAGCATAAGGGAATTTGGCTTCCCTAAGGTGTTTCTCGATAGCCGGGTCAAGTTTTGCCCCACCCACTCCAAAGAATCGAAGCTCTCCTCCGAATGTTTTCATTAGTTTTTTTCCGGCCAACTGATTCAGAAGAACCCGGGTTGGTTTGAATTTAAACAGATTCCGGGTGATCCATTTTGCATTGAGTTTGGGAAGCACCTGCTTGCGGTAAATTTTCTCAATAATCAAAGGAACCGTAAGGATCATTGTCGGTTTCACCTGGGTAAAAGACTCAACCAATACCGAAGGGGTTGGCACTTTACGGAGATAATGCACACTTGCACCTGCGTAAAGTGGAAGGAGAAAACCAAGGGAATTCTCATAGGTATGCGACATGGGAAGAATGGAAAGGAATCGGTCGGTTTCAACAACATCGGGAATGTCACGACTAACTTTCACCATCCATGAAATATTCTTGTGACTGAGCATTACGCCCTTAGAGGAACCTGTAGTACCGGAAGTATAAATAATGGATGCCAGATCATCTTCTTGCACCTCAACTTCGCCATCGGCGAAACAAACCACAGGCTTAACCTGACTTGTAAGGTTTGATTTGTCGCCAAAAACGGTAATACTATCGATAATAACAACAGGGATTGGCAATTTGGTAAACAAACCGGAAAGTCGTGAAAAATGTCTTTCGCTGACAAAAACCACTTTGGTTCCTGAATGCACCAGAATTGAACTTACCTCTGTCTCATTAAAGTCGGGTAAAATAGGAACAGCAACGCCACCAATACTGGTAACCGAAAGAAAAGCCACTCCCCAGTTTGGCATGTTTTCGCTAAGGATAGCAACGCGATCACCTTTGACTACATCAAGAAGTTTCAGAAGTCCAGCGGATTTTTGAATCTCATCCCTAAGCTGATTGTAGGAATATCCTTCCTCCCCTACAAAAGTTAATGCTGAATTTTCACCCTTGTTTTCGAATGAGTTCCTAAGGATGGAACTAATGGTTAGCTTATTCATTTTTGTCAGGAGTATGAAGTAAAAAGGCAGAACTTTTAAGTTCGCAGTTTAAAGTTTGCTGCTAACATAACTATAATCTTTGAAAATCCAATACTTTTCAAAGTCGCTGATGATCTTTGCTGATATTTGAAAGAGAAGGAATAGAATTGCTTTTAAAGACTTACCCGAGGTAAGTCTTTAAAAGTTTGCTTCTTGAGGTATGACGGAGTCTGCGAATAGCTTTCTCCTTAATCTGCCTTACGCGTTCCCTTGTAAGCCCAAATTTCTCACCGATTTCTTCAAGGGTCATTTCCTGGCAGTTAATTCCGAAGAAAAGTTTGATTATATCACGCTCCCTTTCTGTAAGGGTAGCTAATGATCTCTCAATTTCCTTGGAAAGGGACTCATTGATCAGGTTTTTATCCGCGTTGGGGGAATCGTTATTTTGCAATACATCCAGAAGGCTGTTGTCTTCCCCATCCACAAACGGGGCATCAACTGATACATGCCTACCCGAAACGCGAAGTGTATCCGCAACTTTCTCTTTAGGAAGGTCGAGTGCTTCAGCTAACTCTTCGGGAGTCGGTGTACGCTCGAATTCCTGTTCAAATTTGGAAAAAGCCTTATTTATCTTGTTCAAAGAACCAACCTGGTTCAGAGGAAGTCTGACAATTCTGGACTGTTCGGCCAAAGCCTGAAGAATTGATTGGCGAATCCACCAAACAGCATATGAAATGAATTTAAATCCGCGGGTCTCATCGAATTTTTCAGCAGCCTTAATCAATCCCAGGTTACCTTCATTGATCAGGTCGGGCAAACTTAAACCCTGATTCTGGTATTGTTTGGCCACTGACACGACAAATCTAAGGTTGGCACGGGTAAGCTTTTCGAGGGCTATCCGGTCGCCTTTTTTTATTCGTTGCGCTAATTCAACTTCCTCTTCTACGGTAATCAATTCTTCCTTACCAATCTCCTGCAAGTATTTATCCAACGATGCACTTTCACGATTGGTAATGGATTTTGTAATTTTTAATTGTCTCATCCTTATTTTCTCTCCTAAAAAAATTGTGTTGCAAAAGTAGGCTATTTAACAATACGATTCAAGTCATATGTAATGAAAGTTTAAACAAAAAGAAGGACAAGCAGCAGCATGTCCTTCTTTCAGAATCAGTTGCAGCTTTTAAAATTATAAACCAAAGGCGTAATACGCTATTGTTTTATCGGGATAAATCCCTTCAATATACACACCTCCCTGAGTTTTCAACAAAACCTTCTTGATATCCTCGAGGCTTGTTGCCGGTTGATTATTGATCTGTGTAATTACAAAACCCTCACGCACGCCGGCTTTCATTAGCTTACCGGATTTCAGGGATGTCACCCTTACTCCATATTTAATTCCAAGTTGTTGTTTTATGTCCTCGCTGACAGGTTCCAGGCTAGCTCCAAGTAATGCAAGGGAGTCATCCTTCTTCACCACTCCTGTATCGCCATCCATGTTCCTTAATACAACTTCAAAGATCTTTTCTTTATTGTTTCGGTTGACAAGAATATTTACCTTGTCGTTGGGTCGGAATTTACTGATCTGTTCTTGTAACTCTGAAACACTATTAACGGGTATATTGTTCACTGAAATGATCACATCTCCTTCTTTTATTCCTGCAGAAAGGGCAGCGCCGCCTTCTCGGATTCCATTGATATAAACCCCCTTAAGCTTGTCGATATTGTGTGTCTTGGCCACTTCCTGTGTAACGTCCTGAATCGTGACACCCAGAATAGCACGCTGAACCTGACCAAATTCTTTTAGATCGGCAACAACTTTTTTTGCGATATTAACGGGCACGGCAAATGAGTTACCCGAGTATGAACCCGTTCGTGAAGCAATTGCGGTATTGATCCCTACAAGCTCGCCATGGGTGTTTACAAGAGCTCCCCCGCTATTACCCGGATTTACAGCCGCGTCGGTCTGAATAAAAGATTCAATAGACGATTCCCCAAGTATATTAATACTTCGTGCCTTTGCACTCACAATACCTGCTGTTACAGTTGAAGTAAGATTATAGGGATTTCCAACTGCCAGCACCCACTGACCCAGCTTGAGATCATCGGAGTTCCCATAGCTAATGTAGGGAAGATCAGTGGCATTTATCTTGACAAGAGCGATATCGGTGCTGGGATCGACCCCAATTACTTCAGCAGTGAAAGAACGCCGATCGTTCATAACAACTTCTATTTCGTCTGAACCTTCGATAACGTGATTGTTGGTTACAATATAACCATCCGCCGAGATAATAACTCCCGAACCGAATCCCATTAAAGGTTGGGGCTGTACATTGGGCTTCTCACCAAAGAAAAACTCATAAAAGGGATTGTAACTATAGCTGCCCGGCGACTTCGTTTTAACATGAACCACACCATCAACCGCTTTCTCGGCAGCTCCGGTAAAGTCCATAAATTCACCTGAAATCCCATCATTGAGACCTGTATAAATAGCGCGTTCGCTCACAGGTACCTCCACTGTCCGCACCTCGGGTTGAAAAAATGAAGCATACACAACCACCGCTATTACAGCGCCTAATGCAGATGTTACTAATGTCAATAAAATACCTTTTGTTTTCATGTCGTTCTGTTTTTATTTCTGTATTATTTCATTTTCCGCAAAATCACTTTCAAAAATTATGCCCTCGTGAAATGAATTATGTAATATTGCAGCAAAGTAACGCCAAAACCAGTCATGTTGTTTTGGAACCTGAAGCGATTTAACCTTTTTTAACACGCTATCATGCAAATAGAGTTTTATAAATACCACGGGGCAGGAAACGATTTCGTTATGGTCGACTGCCGGCAGGCCGATGAGTTTTTGTTCGACAACAAAACCGTCGGGTTTTTATGCAACAGGCACTTGGGCATCGGTGCTGATGGACTGATTCTACTTCTTAACGACCCATCGGCAGAATTCAGGATGAAGTATTTCAACTCCGATGGTATGGAAGGCACAATGTGCGGAAACGGCGGAAGGTGCATCGTAGCTTTTGCCCGCGATCTGGGAATCATTCATCAAAAGACTCTTTTTTCGGGAATCGACGGGTTACACCACGCAGAAATATTGGACAATGGGCTGATCAACTTAAAAATGATTGATGTTGAAGGAGTCAAAGAACTGGGGGATGGCTATCTCGTTGAAACCGGCTCAAGGCATTTCGTCACCTTCAGAAAAAGCATTTCCGATATTGACGTATTTAAGGAGGGTCGTGAAATCCGGCACCAGTCAAGGTTTGCAAATGAAGGCACAAATGTCAATTTTGTTGAGATTGTTTCTGAGACTGTTTTTAAAATGCGGACATTCGAAAGAGGTGTTGAAAACGAAACTCTGGCTTGTGGCACAGGTGCAGTTGCATCTGCCATTTCTTCACATTACCATCAAAAAACTGACAAAAATTCATTTACAATTCATGCTCCGGGAGGAATCCTTACCGTCAGCTTCACGGTTCAAAACAAAGAAATCTATTCAAACATATGGCTAAAGGGTCCTGCAAAATTCGTTTTCAAAGGCCAAATCACCTTCTAATACAGAAAAATACCCCTCACCTCAGCATCAAAACATCTCATTAACTGATACCCTCTCTCATCCTCAACGCAAACTTCCGGATCTCCTCTTCATTTATCTTCGAAACAGAACTCCTGATTCCTGTGGCTTTACGGGTAAACCTCTTTTCAAAGAAGTTCATCTTTTTGAGATTAAACTCACCTCCAAATATACCTGTTGCAAGGGCTTTCTTTCTAAGTTCTTCCGGATAGGCTTTGTTGAACTGAATTTGTGCAGTTTCGCCTTCCTCCATGCAACACAGGTACATCCCCAATTTTTTTTCAGCCAGTTGATTGTGATTCTTTTTTATGAAATCCTCAATTCGGTTCTGAATAACACCCATGTGAATGGATCCTCCAATGATAACCTTGTCGTAATCGTCGATGCTGACATTTTCATTTTCCTGCAATCTCACGATTGTAATATCATCGTTAATAAGTTCCATAAGCTTATTGGCGCACTTTTCAGTACTACCGTGCAAACTCTCGAAAATAATTATTGTCTTCATTGTCCCTTATCTTATATCTACTGAACCCGCAAACCCAAGCTATATACCTTGCTCAACCAGTTACTGACCTTTTTCTCTTCTGCATTTCGAACAGGGGTAAGTGTAAGAAAACGTACCGGGCTGATTCCACAGAATTTTAAAGTTGCACCTTTGATAGCCCGGTGCCCGGGTCTTCCCTGCACCAGATTGTAATACCACATTGGGGTATCCATTGTAACTATTACCCTTGCCGACTTCCCTGTTAACAAGGCATCAACTTTCTTGGAGTCCTTTCTGTATTGAAATGCAAAACCGGGCCACAAGACCTTATCAATAAACCCCTTGAAAAGAGCAGGATAGGTTCCCCACCAATTGGGATAAATAAATACCAGATGATCGGCCCATGCAATGAGCTGTTGGGAGGAAAGAATATCGTCTTCCAGCTTTTCGATTCGCTTGTAGCCCAAAAACAATATGGGGTTAAAATCAAGATCTTTTACAATTATCTCCTTCACTTCGGCTCCACCAGCCTCCGCCCCTTCTTTGTATCTTGCTGAAATTCGACTGCTTAAACTGTCTTTGTTCGGGTGGCCTTGGATTATCAATACTTTTTTACTAATCATCAATCAAAAAAAATAAGATCCGGAAGAGTATACAATTCAGTTTACCTGTCCGGAGTTAAGTGAAATGAAAACATTATTTTGTAAGTTACTTTTTCAAGCGGAAATCAAATGCGATTTTTTTCCTCATCAATCTGGTTTATAACAATCGTGCTATTAAAATGTTTATTGGATTAGATCTATTCACTTATTTCTATCAATAATTCGTTTGCCCTATCGAAATCGCTTTCACTAATATGAATTTCAACTTCAAAATATCCACTTAAGGGTGCACGAAAACGAGGCGGGGTGGATTTGTCAGCGGTCCTTTTCTACTGTATTTCTTTTTCAAAAACAATTTTAAACATCCCCCTGATTTCATTGAACTTGAAATTGACAGCCTTATCTTCCGGATACTTTTCATTTAGAACTTTACGCACATTGATATCAATGGTATTAGTTTCTCCATGACATGAAAGACAAGTAGGTGAACCAAGAACAATGGGAGAATAATAGATCATTTTCCCGTTATCAGCCACAAGCTGCGCAATAAGCTGTTCTCCTTTCTGATGCTGTGAGATATACCTTTCTATCATTTCAATTTCCCTTTCATTTGCGGCGTTCAAAGGGTTACGGTATTTGTGGGAAACCCTGCTGATTGCAACTTGCTCCATTTTAGCGATACTGTCGGTGATGGGTATGGCTTCCAAGGAGCAGTATTCAACTGCACCTGCCAACCCGCTTTTTTGAATCTCCGCATTCAGTTTACCCATAATGGCTTTCACCAGTTTCCCTGAAATTTCGGCACCCTTTTCAAGGATCTCCGGATGTTTGTCCTGCTGTTGGAAAATATACCCGCTTATCAGCAAACTTATCATAGCAAAGGATAGTAATGTTTTCATGATATTAGTTTTAAATTTGTCGTGGTCAGAACTATACTTTAACTGCTTTAAGAACAACAAAACTGCCCTTGCCAAAACCCTCATCAGGATTTTCAACAATGGTTGCAGCAGGGTTTTCGAGAGTTTGCAAGATGCGAATAAGTTTGAAAGAATTTGTTTCCAAAAGCTGCACTATTTCCTGGGTACTGAAAAAACGCGCAAATTTGTAAAACATACTTTTTTCCTTACCCTGATCAAGAAACTTCCCGAAAGGGGTTTCTTTGTCAATAATAGCAATGATAATCTGAAACCCTGGTATCGAAAGTATTGTTTCCCATTACTTAAAAAGAAATTACCTTATCGCTATCGACAACCCAGTCGGCCAAAAAGCCCATGGTGGATTTATTTGCACCTTCAAAATAGGGATGATTTTTATAGATACCGCAACGGGCCATGCAGGTTCCGCAAACTTCAACACTTACACCTTGTGAAATAAGATCTCTGAGCATCTGAGACAAGTCCTGGTCGTATCCCTGCGGCGGCTTGCATACATCGCGGGCCAGATCAACTGAATCGTTCATTAGAAAGATACGTACCTCGTTCCCCTTCTTTTTTAAAGTATCTGCCAGACGGAGTCCATTCCATGTTATATCGGTGTCATCGTATGGCTCCCGATTGAAAATAATTAAAACTTTTTGCATTTCAATAAATGTATTAGGGTTAAAACTAAAATGTAAGAACTATTTTATTCTTCCTTACCAAAACGTACAAGTCTCTCATGGATGAAAATTCACATACTTTTGGCTCGCCGGAATTTCTGCTTTGCAGGCATGTGCCGCAGCCAAGTATGGCTACGCCACTATCCAATAATTTATCTACCTGCTCCTTAATATCACTGTTGTTTTCAGTAAGTGTTTCCACTTCCACACCCTTGCCAAGCAGAAAAACACAAACGGTATCTCCTTCACTGTGTGAAAAATTAGCTAAGCGCAAGGCATTCCAAACAGTTTCCACATCATTGGAATATATTATAAAACCAATGCTTGTGGAATTAAATGCTGATTCTGAATCGGTCGTTTGTGCATGAATAGTCGGCAAGCAAAATGAAGCAAGTGAGAATAAAAATAAAAGGATAATTCTTATAGCGTTCATCTTTAAACAATTAAATTTATTTTAAAATTTCAACAAAAAGCCCTAAGGTTAGGTAACTCTTCTGCGAATAACTGAATTGGTAAAAAGCTTATAATTAAACCAAAAAATAGCGTATTTAAATAATTTCCACCTGTTTGATTTTCCATTCAGGATAGCCTTCGTCCAGACGTCTTACCTTATAACCTTTTTCATTTAGAAGTTTTACAGCCTCATCGGCGAGCACACAAAAAGGGCCGCGACAATAAGCTATTATCTCTTTCTCTCTGGGAATATCCTTTAAATGTTCCAATAATTCATTCATTGGAATTGAAATAGCCCCCGATATATGCCCGGATTTGTATTCAATCGGAGGTCTGACATCAAGCAATAAAATATTATTGTTGTAAATCATCTCTTTCAACTCTGCAAGACTTACTGCATCGCCTGATTTATTATCTTCTCTTTGTTGATTCAATATTTTCCCAAGCTCGGCAATCTCGTTTATAGCATACTTCGTTATATGCTGGTATAAATACAGTAACTCATTGTTTACTAAAGAGTAGTAAACATAATGGCCTTCTTTTCGCGATTTTAGGATGTTACTGTTTTTCATCACCTGCAAATGCTGCGAAGCATTTGCAAAACTTAAACCGGTTGTCTGAACAATGCCCTCAACGCTTTTCTCACCCTGTGAGAGCATCTCAATAATTTCAAGTCTGTAAGGATTCGACAAGGCTTTGAGTAGTTTCGAAAGCCCCGTATATATCGTATCCTTAAATTTTCTTCCGTCCATTGACATTTTTTTCGCTTTGCAAATATAAAAAAGCAATTCGCTTATTCAATAAATTTATTGAATATGTTTTGTAAATAGAAATACTGTATATTGAATCCTAACTTCATAAAACTCAATTTCACAAAACGCCCCAAATCCCTTTAAATACGAAAAATCATCCTTATCTTTTGCTCCTAAAAACAATTCAAGCTCATGGATCTGGGAATAAAAAATCAATGGTTTATCGTGGGAGGTGCAACAAGCGGATTTGGGAGGGCTACCGCAGAGAAGTTAATTGAAGAGGGTGCCAATGTTCTGGCTATTGCCAGAAATGAAGCGGAGCTGCTGAAGTTTCAGGCTTTGCATCCGGAGAAAATTAAAACATTGGCAGGCGATCTAAGCTTACCTTATACCTTGGATTTATTGAGAGATACTTTTGACCTTTCATCTTTTTCCGGAGCTTTTATAAATGCAGGTGGACCTCCATCCAAAAGAGTAATGGAAACCAGGATAGAGGATTGGGATGATGCATACAAGCTCTTGCTAAGATGGAAAGTTATGCTCGCTCAAATACTGATTCCCATTTTCACCAAAAACAATTACGGAAAGCTTGTGTTTGTTGAGAGCGTTTCGGTTAAGCAAGCCATTGAGAACCTTGTACTCAGCAACTCCCTGAGAATGGCAGTTGTAGGTTTCGTGAAAACACTAGCTTTGGAAACAGCAGGCAAGGGCATTACCATGAATGTTTTAGCACCCGGGTACCATGATACAAATGCTATTCAAAGAATATTAGTAAAAACAAGCGAACTCAAGGGTATTGGCATAGAAGAAGCAAGACAAAACCTTATCAATCAAATCCCTGCAGGAAAATTAGGAAGTCAGGATGATTTTGCATCATTGGCCAGCTGGTTACTCTCTCCACATTCGAATTATATTAATGGACAAACGATCAGTATTGATGGTGGAGTGGTAAGAGGATCATTCGGATAAGAATGGATTGTTGGCTTTATAAAAGTGAGGTTCATAATATTTTAAAAAAAAGTTAACCGTTGCAAAAGAATATTAAGATTTCTAATTTACTTTTAATACTTAAAAAATTAAACCTCATGAAAAAACCACTAAGTATTTTGACCCTGCTTGCAGGAATCCTTCTTATTGGCTGCAAATCAGGAACAGCTCCTGAAAGCAATACAGTTGCAGAACCCGTTGCTGAGGCCGCCCCATCTGAAAGCAATCTGATCAAAAAATATCAGATTAAATCAGGAATTATAAACTTCGACACCAAAATTGCCGGAATTGAGGGGAAAACAATTCTCTATTTTGACAATTATGGAAGTTTGGAGCTTGAAGAAAAATACACGGGCGACCAGCTTAAAGAAGGTAACCTTTGC
Source organism: Bacteroidota bacterium (assembly GCA_020047715.1). Classification (GTDB taxonomy): domain Bacteria; phylum Bacteroidota; class Bacteroidia; order Bacteroidales; genus JACJXF01. The sequence goes on from JAIFNN010000130.1 coordinate 16,675, forward strand.
GATGGCACGAACCTCTACTCAATAAACTTCGAAAAGAAAACAGCTTACAAAGCTTCTGTTTGTTCAAGGGGAGTGGCCCTTAAAGTAGACTGGAATGAAATCTCAGATGCTGACAAACAGGATAAGGCAAAAAAACTTCCGAATGTAACCGTTGCAGGAAAAGATTGCGAATCCTTTTCATACACCGCATCAGGAGTCACCTCTGTTTTTGCAGGATGGAACAATATCTGCGTTATGCAGGAGCAGAGCAATCAATATGGCGGGACCTTTATGAAAGCGGTAAGCATAGAAGAAAACGTTAGCATACCGGCAGAAAAATTCGCCGTTCCTGAAGGCTTTGAGATGAGATAGAATTGAGAAGGTAGAAGGTAGAAGGCAGAAGGTAGAAGGCAGAAGGCAGAAGGCAGAAGGCAGAAGGTAGAAGGCAGAAGGTAGAAGGCAGAAGGTAGAAGGTAGAAGGTAGAAGGTAGAATTATGTAAAAGTCGTAGATTCATGAATAGTCCCAATTCTAAATTCTAAATTCTGAATTCTAAATTCTACCTTCTGCCTTCAAAATTCTAAACTCTATTCCTAACTTACTTCAATAAATATCGCCACAGCAATCAATAAATCGGTTGCAAGAACTGTAATCACATTGCTTCCCAACGCAGGAATAAGCTTGGAAATGTTATCCCCGTCATTTATGGCGGTAATGCTTGCTTTTATAGCCAAGGGCAGCGGGAACAAGGCAATGTAAATCCAATACGACGAAAGCCCAACCAGTGGCAATGCCAGTATTATCGCAAAACTGGTGAACATTCCCATAGCATAAACCCATGCAGCACCTTTAATACCCAGCCGGATTACAAGATGTTTTCTGCCCCCGGCCTTGTCGGCCTCCACATCAGGAAACTCATTGATAAGCAACAACAATGCGGTAAGAATGCCCGCGGGAACCGAGAGCCATATCACTTCTGCCGGCAGCATGGAATTCCATGACATCGCCTGACTTGCATTCATGGATATATAGGTTCCGAGAACAACCAGAGAGCCAAGCGACAGTCCTGCGAATAACTCTCCCAGCATGTACCTTGCCAAAAAATTTGTGTAAAACAGAATGCTGATGCTTCCCAGAAAAGCAAAAACCAAAATGATCCAATGTGCAATAAGACTGAAATAGATCCCAATAGCCAATGAAATCAACAAAGTAACAACGGCCACAATCAAAACGGTTCCCGGTTTGCTCTTGCCTGCTGTCATCATGCCGCTGCCACCGCTGAAAGGGGTGCGGATTGTCTTAAAATCGATCTGTGTAAAATAATCGGAGTACTCATTGAACAGGTTTACCGAAATGTGAGCGCTTACTACTCCAATCACAAGCAAAAACGCATGGAGATAGTTAAAATCAGAAACAAGCTGAAGAGGGTATTTAAGCGATAAAGCCAACCCGATAAATACAAGCAGTACCGAAAGTATGAGAAAAGGAGCCCTGATCTGAGCCATCCAAACTTTAAAATCATTCATGATCTGTGTTTTATTTTTTACGTTTAAAATTTATTTGTATTCACTTCCGGGTCTTTATCTTGAAGCATCGTTCAAAAAGCCGACACCTGGAAAACCCATAATTTAAAAGAGAACAATTTATTTAAAGAAGTGTTTGCCTGCAACAAGAATTTATCTGCTTTTTAACACGGAAAGTACTCCTATGCCCATACCATTCAGATAATTCTCTGTTCTTTCAACCCGGGTGGCAAATCCCAATATAAAACCGCCTCCGCCCGAGCCACACAACTTAAGCGCGTAATCGCCGGTATCGTTACCATTCCTCCAAACCCTGATAAAATCTTCCGGTATCATTTCCTTGAAGTGTTCAAGTTGCAGAGCCGAAAGGATGCCAACCTGTTTCATGAATTCCGGGATCACTCCCCCGATAAGGGTTTCGATGCAATTATCGGTCCGTGGAATCAATTCGTTCTTCAGGACCCGCTTAAAAGTCTCATCCTTTGATTTCTCAAGAAAAAGGTTCACCAAGCCCTCCGTTTTGGAGGTTTTCCTAGTATCGAGAAGGAATATTTCAAATCCCCGGTCGCTATGTGAATCCGGAAATTCCACTATCTCTATTTTCTCGGGGGAGTAAACCCGCAAAGGCCTACCTGCATAGCAACTCAGAGGGTCGAGCCCCGAGCTCCTCCCATGAAAACAGGATTCCATGAAAGAAAAAAACTGCTTCAGGACAACCAGGTTTGAGCCCTTATCAGGCAAAAGTCTGTTTTTCGAATAGGCCTCGTAAACCGAAGCAACCAAAACGCCTGAGCTTCCAACCCCATAGCCTTGGGGAATATCAGAATCGAGGTACATTCCTTTTCCCAAGTCATTTTTAAAGCGCTCAAGTTCCAGTTCCAATCCCCCGGGAAACTCTTTGAGGTGATTCTCAAGATAAGTGCAAAAATCCTTTAAACTTGAGTTGGAAGCCTTAAGCACAGGACTCTTCGAGTCGCCAAAACCAAGACTTCCTCCGAAATACGGAAAAGGTAAAGTTAGGGCATGGGAACCCGACATAAGTGTATACTCCCCGAAAAGGAGGATTTTCGCATTGTATCTCGGGGGATTTGAATTCATTGTCGGCTTAGTCTTAAAAACAATTATCAAGCTATTCGAACAGGACCGCTGCCCATTTCATCCCACAGCACCTTTCCCCTCTCACAGTGCTCAAGCAATTCCCCGTTTATGAAGTCCTTGACGTTCTCCTTTTCCGAAGCGGGATAGAGCAGATGCACATTAGGGCCGGCGTCGAGCGTGAAACAAAGGAAAGCGCCTGTTCTTTCGCGGTAATCGCGAATTTTGTTTATGATTTGGAGAGTGCCCGGCTCCATAAGCATGAATCCCGGGTCGGAGCTCATCATCAGGGAATGAAGACCAAGCGCCTCATTTTCGGTAACTCTGATGAAATCTGCCACGTTCCCCGATTTTAGGGCATTGAGGATAAGCCCCATGTTTTTCTCCGCCAGTCGGTAACGCTGTTCAGCGTATGGGTGGGCATTCATCAGATGGTGCCCGGCGGTGCTGCTGATTTTCTTCTTTGCGGAACTAACAATCAGAATACTGTCCTGCATTTCCGAAAACACAGGATTAACATTGAAATCAAGAGGCACGGCCCATTCGTCGGACGAACCGGCAACAAATGATGTTTTGCCCCAGACACTGAATCCCCCAAAAACCGAACGCGAAGCGCTTCCCGAGCCCAGTCGGGCAATTTCCGAAGCTCTTCTGGAGAAAATTTTACTGTTGTCACCTCCAGGTTGCATCTCCCCCGAAATAGAAGATACACAAAGTGCAAGCGCGCTCATTGCGCTGGCTGAACTGGCAATCCCCGCTGAATGGGGGAAGGTGTTCCAACTTTCTATAACCAGGCTGTAATTCTTCAGAAAGGGGAAGAAACGAATAATTTGTGAAAGGAACGTTTCGATTTTGGGTTCAAAATCCGGAGCCGCCAAACCTTCGAAAAAGAATTGGGTTTTCGGTTGGATCTTTGAATCGACAAGCCTCACGATGGTGCGGGTAACGGAATTCTTCAATGTCATGCTAAGGGAAGAATTCGCAGGAAGCTGATTCCCGTGCTTCCCCCAGTATTTGACCAGTGCGATGTTGGATGCGCTAACCCACTCCGACTTCACAAGAAATTCTTTTTCAGGGCTGTTCATAAAGAGTATCTAATTTTTTCATGGCTACATCTTCGTATGAGAACCATGTATTCATTTCTTTTTTCCGGAGCCAGGTAAGCACGTACTCACGGGGCATATCTGTTGCCAACAGGATGAAATCGCCGCCCCAGGCTCCAAGAGATTTCATATCGCCATTGAAATCGCTCAGCAGTTTTTCACTTAAAGCAGGTATTCCCAGCACTCCGGAAATAATTTTCTCATGATCGCGCATAAGTTTCCGGAATTCGCGAAGTTCTGAACACGCTAGCATCGCCAAGGTTATGGAGTCGAGATTTGCTATCTGCGATCGGTAATCGCTCCCGCTTTGCTGGTTGAAACGCTCCACTGCCAAGGCTGAATTTCTTTTCTTTCCCAGATAAGCAACATACAGCTGCTCGTGGAACGGGGGGGAGAAATCAATCTTTGTGATTTCACGTTTTTCTTCGGCAAACCTATAGAGCACCGGCTTGTCGGACATTGCTGCGGCAATGTCATAGCCCGAGCCCCGGGAAACTTTGCTGAAAAGTTCAAAAGGATCGATTTCCGCCCATCGGGCAACATTTACAATAAGGGATGAACTGCTTCCAAAGCCCCAATTTATATCGAAATCGAGCTCCGAAACTGCTTCGCACCGTACGTTACCGCTTAAAAAATCCGGCTGTAGACTTCTCGATGCCAGCAGTATCTCCCTAAGCTTTTGAGCAGTTGGAAAATCGTTTGCATTTCCTATGATAAATTCATCAAGAGAAAAAACAGCGTCAAACCAATGCTGTCCTTTTATATAGGTTTTCCATGCCAGTGAGGGGTTGCCGGGATGCGTGGAAACTTTCAGGCTCTGTCCGTATTTCAAGGGAACAGCAAGGGCAAGTGCACCCCGCAATACGAGGTATTCGCCGGTTATCATCAGCTTGGCATTAGACCTGAAAGTTCGTTTGAATGGCTCCTGAATCATTGGCCCCCCCTCTGTTTGTTTAGAAACTGTTCCACGTCCCGGTATGAAACAGTATGGTTCTCGAAATACCCCAGGGCTGTTGCCCGTTCTTCGGCGCTGGCTCCGAGAACCGACAATATGTTTCCAAGGTGCATTTTCATATGCCCCTTCTGAATTCCGTGGGTGATTAATGACCGTATGGCTGCGAAGTTACTGGCCAATCCGGCTGAGGCAATGATCATCATCAGTTCTCTGGCATCGGGCTTCCCGAGTATTTCAAAAGACCATTTTGCCAACGGGTGCAAGCTGGTTAATCCTCCCACCGTACCTACCGCAATGGGCAGTTCAAGGCTCATCCGGAAAACGTCATCCCTTAGTTCAACCCTGGAAAGCGATCTGTATTTGCCGCTGCGCGAGGCATAGGCATGGCCCGCGGCCTCAACCGCCCTGAAATCGTTGGCGGTTGCAAGTACCACAGCGTCGATCCCATTGAAAATCCCTTTGTTGTGGGTTACAGCCCGGAAAGGGTCAACACTTGCGATATCCACAGCCAGCTTGAATCTCCGGGCAAATTCCTCACCACTGAATCCCTCATGAATTGTTGAGAGAGAGGAGAAAGGGGCTTCGATGAAACACTCAACAACACAGTCGGGCGTGTAGTTCGAGAGTATGGACATAATTATTTCCAGATCCTCCTTTTCCACCCCTGATTCTGAGATACGGCTGAAAAAAATCTTCATCAGGGAAGACATTTCTTCCAAAACCGAATTGATAAAATTAGCTCCCATGCTGTCGGCTGTTTCAAAGCCGATGCGGAGCTGGTAGTAATTGTCCAAAAACTCAGTGAGGTCGATAAGTTCAATTTCCCGCAATCCTCCGCCGCGCTCCGTCATCTTTCGTGTCAGATGTCGGGAGTTTTCCTCCAGATACACCTTAAGTTCATCGAGTGAATTGATGAGAGCAGCACTTTCGCCATGCCAGCAGAAATGGATCTGTCCGACTTTTGTTGTACTCTTCACAGAGGCATGAAACCCGCCCTTTTCCGACCAAAAGCGCGCGGCCGAAGCTGCTGCAGCCACTACGGAGGATTCCTCGGTTACCATGGGCACGGTGAAGTACCTTCCGTTGATGAGGAAATTCGGTGCCACGCCGTATGGAAGGGGAAAATTGCCAAGGGTATTCTCCGAAAACTGTTCGAGCATGAGCTGCACCTCCGGATTTCGATGGTTCAAGGAATTCAGTTCCGTCAGAAAATCGGTATCATCGACAAGGCGGTCAGAAATGATTTTAAGTTTCTGTTCCTTGCTGAGCTTCGAAAACCCTTGTATGAATTTATCTTCCATCTTATTCCCTGATCCTTAAAAAAGAATATGCAAGTTCCAGCCCTTTGATCTGATGCTCAGTATAATTTCTCAATTGTTCATAATCCTCTTTGGCATATTTCAGAAAGCCCGATGCCTGACCATAAATGGCAGGAAGCAATGATTTCTTTATCAGGTAATATCCATCGAGGAAGGTCTTTATCCCACCGGAAACAATTATGTTTTTGCATTGCACATTTCCCTCTCTCACAATTGCGTTAACCATTTCCGTCATCTGAAAGGCATCATGTCCAACGCGTGACAGGGGTTCGAAAAGCTGTTGCATACTTTCGCTGGCCCTGAGGAGTTCGACCTTTGCAAAGTTCGTGCCTCCAAAAGCGGCAAATTCAACCGATTCAAGAGGGAGTTGCAGCAATGCGCGCAGACTCTCCATCCCCATACCCTGTCCTACTTCTTTGACAATCAGAGGATAACCGGCTTGAGCCAGCACAATCTCCACGGATTCGATAGCAGGCCGCAGCAGTTTGTCGCCCTCCGGCTGAAACCATTCCTGCAAGGGGTTAACGTGAATAATAAGCCCATCGGCCCGGAGTTTTGAGAGCAGGTCGTCGATTTTTCCAAGTTCCTTTCTCGCAATCATCTGTTCAACCTGAGCAATCCCAAGGTTTGCAAAAAAAGGAAGGTCGTTACCAAGCTCATCTCTCATGTTGAAATCGGGGAGATGCTTGTCGTCGTCGAGTATGATGCGGCAGGAGCCAAGTCCCATGCCCATCCCGAACTCTCGTGCAACGCGGGCAAGGTTGCGGTTTATTTTGCCTGCCAGCTCGGTTCCTCCGGTCATGCTGGAAATCCATACCGGAACTCTTTGTCTTTTACCGGCCAGAAAGAAATTACCCGGAATGGCTTCGGGATGCCGGCTCATCATCGGTTCGTAATAGAACCTGCTGTCGATCTCATCCCGAAGAGTCTGAGATTGAAAAGCGAGGTCGATATGGTCTTTTTTCCGGTTTTCCATTTTTTATAATCCTAGGTTACGAGCAATCACCAATCTGAGAATTTCCGAGGTTCCCTCACCAATCTGCAAGAGTCGCTGATCGCGGTAGAACCGCTCAATGTCGTTGTATTTGTAAAGGCCGTACCCACCGTGCACCTGCATGGACTCGTCGGCAACCTCCCGCGCAATTTCAGAGCAGTAGAGTTTAGCCATAGCGGCTTCCCTGGAAAATGGCAAACCCTTGTCTTTCATCCAGCATACTTTATAAAGGTATTCCCGTGCATGCTCAATCTTCATGTGCATGTCGGAGATTTTAAAGGCAATACCCTGATTTTTTGAAATGGATTTACCGAACTGCATCCTCTTTTTCGAGTATTCAACAGCCATCTCAAAGGCGCCCTGCGCAAGGCCAAGGCCAATAGCGGCGATGGAAAGTCTTCCACCATCAAGAGTCTCGAACATGTAATTGGGTCCATGGCCCAACTCGCCCAGCAGGTTTGCGGCAGGAACCCTCACATCCTTGAAATAGAGTCGAGCGGTATCGGCGGCCCGCCACATAAACTTGTCGCCCATTTTTTCGGAGGTATAACCGGGGGTTTCCCTATCGATAAGGATGGTTGAAAGTTCCTTTACCCCGTCCTTCTCTGCGGTTATGACCTGTAGGGTTATTCCGGCGCAGATCGGAACGCTTCCGTTGGTTATATATTGTTTTTCGCCGTTGATAAGCCATTGATGATCTACCATCTCGGCGCGCGTCTCTGTGCCACGGGCATCAGAACCGGCATTTTTTTCGGTAAGCCCAAAGGCCCAGAGCTTTTCTCCGGTGGCGAGCTGAGGCAGATACTTGTGCTTTTGCTCTTCCGTTCCAAACCGATAGATTGGATAGATCCCAAGAGAATTATGGGCCGCAATTGTAGCAGCCTGAGAACTATCGACCCGGGCCAGCTCCTCAACAGCAATAATATAGGAGAGCGTGTCGAGTCCGTGCCCGCCATATTTCTGCGGAAGGTTAATGCCAAACAGTCCTTCCTGTCCCATTCGTCGGGTTAAATGTATTGAAAATTCTTCCTTATCGTCCAATTCTTTTGCAAGAGGCTTTATTTCCTTTTCAGCAAAATCGCGGACTTTCAAACGCAGCTTTTCGTGGTTTTCAGAGAGATAAACAGATGTAATCATATAATTAATTTTTGTTTTTGACTTCGCATTCATCAATGATCATAATGGTTTGGTTAATCTGAACCTGGTCTCCGGCTTTTGCGCGGATTTCCATTAAACAACCATCGTACAAGGAAGTTATTTTATTTTCGATTTTCATGGCATCGAGGGAAAAGAGCAGGTCGCCTTTTTTGATCTTTTTACCGGGTTCGCTGAGGATCTGCGAAATTTTCCCATGAAGCGGCGATTTGACCACCCGGGTTCCTCCTGCCCCATTTTCGTGGTGATCAACAAAATAAGGCTGAAGGGGGAGATAATCCAGAGGGCGAATCTTAAACTCCAGCCCTTCAATGCAGATTATATCCTCGTAGGAATATGCGCGCGACACCGAAGCAGATGACCATACCCCATCGAGTTCGAATATTACCCTATCAGCATTCTTGCTTTTCAGGGTCATCGAGTGGAGTTCTCCACCGATGGAAAAAAGAATCTCCGAGTCTTTTTTATGCTCAATATCAATATCAAATTGCCTTCCCCCGAACAAAATAGACTTACGGATGGAATTTCTCCAGCATCCTATACGGGTCCAAACGGAGGCATCGGCAGACACAGGATGCCCGCCCAGTTTCCAACCCAACCAGGCTGCAAAAATCCTTGTGCTGTGAAACTCTGATTTACGCTGGAGCAGGTTCTCATTGAGTTTCGCTTTTACTCCCCCGAGATAATTTGTGGACACAGCATTTCTGCGAAAGTCCCCATCGTTGAGAATTTCTCCCAGGAATTCGCGGTTTGTTTTGGGTCCGTGGAGAATAAAATCCTTAAGAGCCTGAGTCAGGCCGTTTGCCGCCTCGTCCCGTGTTTGGGCATGGCAGATTACCTTGGCGATGAGCGGGTCGTATTCCGGGTAAAGGATATCGGGACCATCCAGGCCCGAATCGATGCGCAATCCGGGCATTTGGGGCTGGCGATACAGCTCCACCTTTCCGGGCGAGGGCAGGAAATC
>JAIFNN010000130.1:25784-30379 GCA_020047715.1 Bacteroidota bacterium
CTTTGTTTCAGGCTGAGCTCATTCCCGGCTGCGATCTGAATCTGAAGTTCAACCAGGTCGAGACCTGTAACCATTTCAGTAACGGGGTGTTCAACCTGAATGCGGGTATTCATTTCGAGGAAAAAGTGTTTTCCTGCAGGGTCCACCATAAATTCAAGGGTTCCCGCGTTATTGTATCCAATTTTCTTTACAATGTTTTGAGCTGACTCGTAAATGGAGTTGCGGGTGTTTTGAGAGATGGACACGGCGGGGGATTCCTCGATGACCTTCTGGTACCGCCGCTGCACCGAACACTCCCTTTCCCCGAGTATCAGGGAGTTCCCGTAATGGTCGGCCATGATCTGTACCTCGATATGCCGGGCATCCCGAAGATATTGTTCAACAAAGAGCAGTCCGTTTCCGAAATAGTTCTGAGCCTCGCGGGTGGTAATTTCAAGAATATCCTTAAGATCAGAGGGTTTGTCGACGATTCGCATTGCCTTCCCCCCTCCCCCGGCAGCAGCCTTGACAAGCAATGGGTATTGGAGCTCGTGTGCGCGCTTGAGTATTTCGTCCAGGCTGCCTTCAAAGCCTTCAATCATTGGAATATCAATCGCCCGCATGGCAGCTCGCGCCGCAATTTTATCGCCCATAAGCTGGATTATCTCAGGGGTTGGTCCGATAAAATTGATACCTGCATTGGCGGCGGCAAGGGAAAACGCCGCGTTCTCGCTCAGAAAGCCATATCCGGGATGTATGCCATCGGCACCCGACTGCCGGGCGATATGTATTATTTTAGGAATATCAAGGTAGGTAAGGTTTAGCTCATTTCCTTCCAGGTCGTAAGCTTCGTCGGCCAGCCTTACATGCAAGGCGTTTTTATCTCTGGAAGAATAGACTGCCACGGAAGATATGCCCATAATCCTGAGGGTCCGGATGATTCTCACAGCTATTTCGCCACGATTGGCAATCAGTATTTTGTTGAGCAGTTTCATCCCTTGCCTTATTTTGACCATTCGGGGTTTCGTTTTTCAAGAAATGCTTTCATTCCCTCCTGGGCTTCGGGAGAGATGCGGACGTCGGCAATGACCCGGGAGGTGAATCTGCGGATCTCCGAGTCGATTTCCTTGCCTGAAACCGAGCGAATGAGCAGTTTTGTTTTGCGAAGTGCAATGGGACCCGAGCTGCGCAATTCGTCGAGCAAGGAATTCAAGGCCGTTTCAAGCTCTCCCTCGCTAACCGATTTATTAACCAATCCATACGAAAATGCCTGCGAACCCGAAAACTTTCGGGAGGTGAACATCAGCTCTGCGGCCAGGGATTCACCAATTCTGTGTATTATGTATGGGGAGATGGTTGCCGGAACCAATCCAAGCTTAAGTTCGGTAAAACGAAATATTGTATTATCGGCACAGATAACCATATCCGAAGCGGCAATGATTCCGTTAGCCCCACCCGACACATTTCCGTGTGCAACTGTGATTACCGGAAGGGGACAATTGTATATAATATCAAAGAGGGCGGCCAGTCGACCTGCATCCTCCAGGTTTTCGCGCTTGGTGGAATTCACGAGAGACTTCATATAATTGAGGTCTGCCCCGCTTGAAAACGACTTTCCCTTTCCTCTGATAACCAGGGCGCGGATTGTTTCATCCTGGGCAGCAATGCTGAACACCCTGGTAAGTTCGGCGATCATAACAGGATCAATGGCATTGTGTACTTCAGGCCGGTTGAGCAGGATGTAACCAAAGCCGTTGGATTTCTCAAATTGGATGTGTTGAAGTGTTTCCATAGTTTACATTCTGTATACTCCCGTTTTAGGATCGGGGAATTTTGTGTTCAGGGAAAGGGATATTGCCATTGCAAGAATGTTGCGGGTATGGGCAGGATCAATAATCCCATCGTCCCAAAGGCGCGAGGAGCTGTAATAGGCAGATCCCTCATATTCGTATTTCTTTAGGATTTCATTCCTGAGTTTTGCAAGTTCTTCGGGGGAGTTACCCTCGCCCGGCTGGTCTTTTTTAACTTGTACCAAAACCTCAGCAGCCTGTTCGCCTCCCATAACGGATATGCGTGCGTTGGGCCACATAAAGAGAAACCGCGGATCGTAAGCACGGCCGGCCATAGCATAATTGCCAGCTCCAAAGGATCCACCTGTAATGATTGTGAATTTGGGAACAACCGAGCTGGCTACAGCGTGAACGAGCTTGGCTCCATCGCGCGCAATGCCTTTGTGCTCAAAGTCCTTTCCCACAATAAAACCGGTGATGTTCTGCAAGAATATCAGGGGGATTTTCCGGAAGTTGCACAATTCGATAAAGTGAGTGGCCTTAAGTGCGCTTTCGGAAAACAAAATCCCATTGTTTGCGACAATTCCCACAGGAAATCCCATGATATGCGCAAAGCCTGTAACTATGGTTGTTCCGTAACGGGCTTTGAACTCATGGAAGCGACTGCCGTCGGTAATCCTCATGATAATTTCATACGGGTCTATTGAATCCTTAGGATTTTCAGGCAGTATCCCATAGAGTTCCAGAGGATCGTATCCTGGTTCCTCAACCTCCTTTATTTCCAACTGCTGTCTTTGTGGCACGGGAAAGCTCTCGAAAATGTTGCGGCATATCTGTATGGCATGCACATCATTGTCGGCATAATGGTCGGCAACCCCCGAAATGGTGGTATGTACATCAGCTCCCCCGAGTTCCTCAGCGGTAACATCCTCACCGGTGGCTGCCTTAACAAGGGGTGGGCCTCCTATAAAAATGGTTCCCTGGTTGCGAACAATAATGGTTTCGTCGCACATTGCGGGAACATAGGCTCCTCCAGCAGTGCAAGAACCCATTACTATGGCGATCTGAGGTATTCCTTCGGCCGACAGCCTGGACTGGTTGTAAAAGATCCTTCCAAAGTCGAAGCGGTCGGGAAAAACCTCATCCTGCCGGGGAAGGAAAACGCCACCGGAATCGACCATGTAAACACAGGGAAGATGATTATCGAGAGCTATTTCCTGGGCGCGTATGTGCTTCTTGATGGTTTCGCGAATATAGGTACCTCCCTTAACTGTGGCGTCATTGGCAACGATAACGGTTTCGCGACCATTCACAACGCCTATCCCTGTTATAATCCCTGCGGACGGAAACTGATCCTCATACTGTCCATAAGCTGCAAATACAGATAATTCGAGGAAGGGCGTTCCCGGATCAACAAGCAGGTCAATCCTTTCGCGGGCAAGCAATTTCCCCCTCGACTTGTGCTTTTCACGAGCCTTTGGCGAGCCACCATGAAGCAGTTCGTTCTGTTTTTTTCGAAAATGCTTTAGCTTCTCAGAAAAAACGTTTGAGTTCCGGATGAACTTATCGTCTGTAGTCCTTATGTTTGAAACAAGTTTGAACAAAATTCGAGGGTTTGAATGTTACAAGCAAATAAACAAACAAAAAAAAATATTGTTTAAATAAAACTATACTATAATTAAACAAAATCAACTCTAAACTTCATAAATATTTCACATTGAGTCTCAGCCGACAGTCAATTTATGATGCGCCCAAGCTGCCATTTCTCTGAAGCGCTTATTGTTTACAAATCAGCTCAAGGTAATAAAAAGCAGTTAAAAAAACACTCTGAAATACTTTAAAAAGATAATTCTTTAAAAGAGATAGAATTTTATGAATTTATTTTCCTAATTTTAGGACGCTCATTTGCGTATTTCATTAATACAAGAAATCCATGTCAAACCACGGCCATCATCAACCCGCCAAAATGGGAACCCCAAGTCATCACGCTTATGATTTCAGGACCTCTGTTGCAAATCCGGGTGCCCTCAAGAAGAGATCCCAAAAGAAATACCGTCTGCCTGTTATTGGTCATTTTGCAGACAGAAGCGTCGAATTTTCTTCAATACTGGAAGCAGAAGCGGTTACCGGCATTAATTACACGCTGATTTTCGAGGCATGTATCGGGAAGATTTTCAAGGCAAAGAACGTTATCTGGGAGTATAAGAAAGGTAATCACTATATTAAATACAAAGCTTATTACATTAATGTTCAGGAGACCTATACCAGGAAGGGCGGTTTTAACGGATAAGCTTCAAAGTCATCAAAAACAAAATCAAGAATAATCGATATAAAATTCAAAGAGGCCTCTGTTTGTGCAGGGGCCTTTTCATTTTAAACCATAAGCCATGCAAACCAGACTGTTTTTAATTGCCTTTCTCATGATTATTTCTTTCCCTGCATTTGCTCAGCAAAGCGGAAACGCAGTATACGGCCAGACATCTGGCCAGGGAGTCGGGAAATCTCAAACAGTGAGCAAGCTTTATTTATCCGACTCAAGTTTCATCATCCAGGCAAGCGTTGCAATTAATGTTATTGCAGACACCTACGTTGCAGTGTTTGGCGTGGCAGAGGAATCATCTACACTACCAGAATGCAATACCAATATTGACAAGAGAATTCAAAATTTCATGTCGGATCTGTCAAGGCTTGGCATATCCAAGGAAGATATTTATATCGACATGACTACCCAGAACAAGATCTATGATTACAAAATCAAAGGAGAAATTGCTGAGCAATACATAAAAGGCTTTGAGTTGAAAAAAAACGTGATTGTCAAATTCATCA
>JAIFNN010000130.1:30398-33775 GCA_020047715.1 Bacteroidota bacterium
CGCATGGGATATATGATCTGGTGAAAGTTGATTACATTGTTTCGGACGTGAGTTCAGTTTACAAAAAACTTTTCCTGTCGGCGGTTGAGATAATCAACGGAAAAAAGGAAATGTATGTCGGGGCAACCGGCGCAAAGCTTGAACCGGCTTCCCAGATCTTTTCTGAAGACTTCTACTGCTTTGCTCCCTCGCAACTATACAAAAGCTACAAGGCTTATGAGACCAGCAATGCCTATGAGGATTATGATCTTTACCGGATATCGGACATGAGAAAAAGCACGACCTACTATTATGAGAGGATGAATTATTCGGGCTTTGACAAGATTATCAACCCGATTGTTACGGAGCCCGCTGTAGAGTATGCACTTACACTGCAGATCAGGTTCAATATATATTAGTATGCGGTTTCGCTTCCCTGCTTGAAAACAATTACCAGAAATATAAAATATTTTTATTTTACGTACATTTAATTTATCTTTGTCGTAAACATTAAATCAACTGTTATGGACACTAAAATTACTTTGTCGTTCGACAAAGAAGTTATCGGAAAGGCCAAGCAGTTCGCTGAAGCGCAAAACATCAGTCTTTCCCGGATGATGGAGTTTATTCTTCGTCAGATCACAAGCGGAAACTACTCCAGTCTGGAAAACTTGCCGGTTTCGGATTGGGTCAACCAGTTGGCTGAAGGTGAGGCCCGCTACATCAGCAAACCAAAATCGCGTAAGGCCCTGAAAAACGAATACCTCAGTACAAAGAAATGAAGATCTTTCTGGACGCCAATGTTTTGGTTGCCGTTCTCAACAAAGAGTACCCGCTTTTCAGTTATGCTTCCAGAATACTTAGCATGACAGACAGAAAGGATTTCGAGGTATTCACTTCTCCAATCTGCCTTGCGATTGCATTTTATTTCGCGGAAAAGAAAAGTGGCTCAGCACAAGCTGCAAAAAAAATTGGTTTGCTGGCATCCCATATCAATATTGCCCCGACCGGCAAAGGAGCTGTGCTAAAAACCCTGAGCAACAAAAAGATTCTTGATTTCGAGGACGGGCTGGAGTATTACTCGGCCATTGATTCCAATTGCAATGCAATTATAACAGAAGACAAGGGCGACTTTCATTTCTCGGAGATTGAAGTTGAAAGCTGCAGGGAGTTTATTGAGAGGCATTTCTGAGCGCTTAATAATATTGACAAGAGGCTGAAAATACCTGTCCAAAAATCTTTCAAAGTTCCAAATTCTTTTTAGTTTTGTATACTTTGTTTGCTGAGTGGCAAGCAAGTTCAATTTTAAAATCAATTTAAAACTCCCATCCATTATGAAAAAAGTTCTTTTTATGACCTTCTTAGCTTTTTTGGCTATCCAGGTAAGCTTTGGTCAATCTGT
The DNA here is from genome assembly GCA_020047715.1 of Bacteroidota bacterium. Classification (GTDB taxonomy): domain Bacteria; phylum Bacteroidota; class Bacteroidia; order Bacteroidales; genus JACJXF01. The sequence goes on from JAIFNN010000130.1 coordinate 31,780, forward strand.
TGACACTCAAAAGAAAAAAGTAGTTAAAGAAGTGAAATCCGTAAAGGTTGAAAAGTCAAGGGGCGAGAACCCCAACATCAAGACCTATGCGCCCACAACTGACGTTGCTGTTTCAAAACAAAGAGGTGATTGCTCAATCAATTTTGATAATTGGACCGGATATATGGTTCACGTTTATGTTGATGGCAATTTCAAAGGCACGGTTGACGCATGGGGGAATGGCTGGGTTACGGTTGGTAACGGTTACACCACGGTATATTGCATAACAGTTGGCGGAACCTACGAATGGTCTGCTAAAGGTGAGTGCAGCGATGAATCCTATGTTTTCAAGCTTGAGATATAATATTTTCCCCGCATAAAAAAGAGGCTGTCCCGACAAACGAGGCAGCCTCTTTTTCTTTTCGCATGGGCTGTCCTATTTTGGGACGCTCTTAACAATAACTTTCTGAATACCCCATTCCGAAGGGGTAATGAGGTCGCCTCTGGTGCCGGCTCCGATGTTCAGAAGCTGGCCAAATCCCGACGCCGCCCCTCTTGTGAGAACACCTGGCTGGTTGAGTACGTCGGGATTGGGAATAGGCTCATTGGTGGCCAACATAATATAGGTGTCGATGCCACAGGGCTCGGTAACCCTGAGGAGTTTTGGCCGACCCAGCGGAGAAAGCTGAATAATATTTGTCTGAGCATCAAACCATGGGCCTCTGTTCTCCACGCTTCCGCTAAGCGGAAACCATAGGTCCATTTTGCCCTTGCTGTCGATACTGAACACGTAGATATATCTTTTTGATTTATCCCACTGGCCAAAGTCTTCCTTATCCACTTCGAGGTAGAACCCAAGTATATCGCCTACTTTAACCGGATCATCCCCTGAGACAAACTTGTCGGTTGTGGCATTTTTCACGCGGAGGTTAAAGGGAAATGACCCATCATCGGGGGGAGGCGACAAGGTAAGCCATGCTTTGATCTTGGCAATACGAAGGGAAAAATCCGAAAGGCTGTCGGCGGCAGTGCTTATTGACGAGCTGTTTTCCGAGATCTTAAAATAATTGGTTCTCAAGGGCATGGCATTGCCAAAAGACGGATCTTTGATTGAAACCTGGGGGATAAAAAACGCGTATTCGAGGCCTTCGCTGCCCATGCGGCCTGTAAGAAAGTACTGTGCCTTTGACGAAACATCAACAGCCTCCACGGCATTCGCCTCACTGTAACGAGAGGTAAGGGCCGACCCAAGTTCGCGTGTAGGCGGCAGGCTTATGTAAAGCTTTGAACCTTCGGGGAGGTTTTTGAGAATGGTTTTGCTGTCGGGTTTGGCTCCCAGGTTAACAATCGCATTATCAGGAAGTCCCATAAACCAGGAGCCGTCGCTGAAGAAAACAGTATGGCTCGGCACATCGGCTACCGGGTCGGCTACCATTACGACATTGTTCTTTTCTCCGATGCTGTTCAGATTTTTCGCTATCGCGACGATTTGCTCATACGAATAGGGCGAAGGAGTGATATAAACTTTTAGCAATGAACCTTCAGGCAGGCGCCAGTTTTCAAGTTCAAAAAGGTCGCCAGGTCTTATCTTTTCTATATCACCCTGAATAATTCCAGCAGTGCATTTGTTTATTGCATCAATAGTGTTAACCTTCAGTCTTATAAACTCATCGCCTTTTGTGCAACTCAGTATACTTTCGGGGTAGATTCCAATGGTAAATCCTCCCTGGAGAACCACTTTACCAGCACTCACATCCAGAACTGCCGCAGTAGTCTTACCAGACAAGCTGCCTCTGGGAATACCGAAAATGGTACTTGCTTTGCGCTCTTCGGTGGCGGCCAGAACCGGTTCCTGGGTTTTGCCATTGTATTTCAAAATTGCCCTGGCGCTCGAAAAAATCTCTGAGGCAGAGGCGTTCACGGGAAGTGTTGTTAGTGATTGGAGCAAGGCGATAGTGAAAGCACCGTGGGGTGTCCCGTTGTCGTCGACCTGCTCGCTTGCATATTCAAAATCCTG
>JAIFNN010000031.1 GCA_020047715.1 Bacteroidota bacterium
ATACAATCCCAGCAGGCTTCCGAAGAACTTCAGGTGGTAAACTTCGAAAACGATTTGATTCTTTCCTATCTGAACCTTACGCAGTTTCTCGATTTGGAATCGGCTGAAGGCTTTAGCATCGTAATTCCGGTACTTTCCGACATAGAGGAAAACGAGTTGCTTTTTGGAGTTAACATGGTTTATGCCGAAGCAGTCGCTGCCCTGCCCCAGATAAAAAGCGCCGAGTATAAGTTTAACGCAGCCGAGTCGGGTCTGGATATTGCAAAAGGCAGCCGCATTCCCCAACTCCGTCTGTCGGCAAGCTATGGCTCGGGATATTCCGATATCCGCACCCGGATCGACAACAGTACCTATCCCATGAACGAGCAGCTTCGAGATAATGCCAGTGCCAGTCTCTTTCTGAGCCTTAGCGTTCCGATCTTCAACAACTATCAGATTCGAAACGGGATCAAAAACTCCAGATTAAACCTCTCAAGCACGGAGCTCGAACTGTCGAACACCAAAAACCTTCTTTACAAAGAAATTCAACAAGCGTATGCCGACGCTCTTGGTGCTCTGAAAAAATACCGGGCAACTGAAAAGGCCTTGGTCTCCATGGAGGAATCATTTAAGTATACTCAGGAAAAATACCAGGTAGGCCTTGTGAATGCTGTCGATTTCAATGTGGCTAAAAACCAGCTCACCCGCACCCAGTCAGATCTGCTTCAGGCCAAATACAATTATATCTTCAAAACAAATATTCTCAACTTTTACCGGGGCGAACCCATCAAAATCTAATGCGGTAAATCTTCTCTGTTTTCGTTGGTTGATACCCGGAACATTGAGGTTTTGTTGACTTAATAAAATTATAAAAATGAAATCGAAAAAAATTCTAAGGTACGTCCTGATAGTTGCGGTAGTTGCAGTGGCAGTGCTGGTTGTTGGCAAGAAAAAAGGCTGGTTCGGAAACGAATTCAAAATTAAAGTTGCTGTTGAAAAAGCCGAAAAAAGAGACATCATCGAGGTTATTACCGCTAACGGCAAAGTTCAACCCGAAACCGAAGTCAAAATCAGTCCCGAGGTTTCAGGGGAAATTGTTGAGCTGAATGTTAAAGAAGGCGATTTCGTGGAAAAGGGAAAACTCCTTATCAAGATCCGCCCCGATAATTATATTTCCATCCTCAACGGTGCCGAAGCATCCGTAAACAACGCAAAAGCCCGGCTTAAACAAACCGAGGCCAGACTGATTCAGGCCAAGCAGGATTTCGACCGCAACAAAACCCTTTGGGAGCAAAAGGCAATCTCAGACTCTGAGTTCGAACAGATCAGCTCCGCATACGCCTCTGCGGTTGCCGAAAAAGAAGCCGCAAACTTCTCCGTCGAAAGTGCCCTGGCTTACATGAAAGAAGCCCAGGAAAACCTTCGCAAAACATCCATTTATGCTCCAATGGAAGGAACCGTTTCGATGCTTAACGTGGAATTGGGCGAACGTGTGCTGGGTACCAACATGATGACCGGTACCGAAATGCTGCGCATTGCCGACCTCAACCGCATGGAAGTTGAAGTGGAAGTCAACGAAAACGATATTGTGAAAGTTCATAAATCAGACACAGCCCTTATCGAAATGGACGCTTACCTTGGCAGAAAATTCAAAGGGCTGGTAACCGAAATCCCCGTATCGGCCAAATCAACCGGTCTGACCACCGACCAGGTAACAAACTTTAATGTAAAAATCCTTCTGATCAGCGACGATTACAAGGATCTGGTAAGCGAAAAAAACCAATATCCATTGCGTCCCGGAATGTCTGCTACCTCTGATATTCAGACTTCCAGAAAATTCGGGGTGTTTACGATCCCGCTGCAGGCGGTCACAACTCGTAAGGACACCCTAGCCATGGCGCAGGACTCAAGCGCTGTTAAGTCGGACAAGGAAGTAGCCCAAAACAAAAAAGACGAGCTTATCGTTGCCTTTGTTGTCAATGGGGATAAAGCTGTCATGAAAACCGTTGTAACCGGAATTCAGGACGACAAATATATCGAGATCCTTTCCGGCCTTGAAGCCGAGGATGAGATAATTTATGCACCGTATTCGGCCGTTTCGAAAAAACTGGAGAACAATAGTCAGATTGAAATTGTTGATATCAAAGACTTGTTCAAAGGCGAAAAAGAAAAGTAGTAATCCTTGCTTTTACCATGACGTACATTCTTAACCTTGAAACTTCCACTACGGTATGCAGTGTCTCTGTTACAGGGGATGAGAACGTTATATCGCTCCGTGAAACCATTGATGCCAAATCGCACGCATCCCTCTTGATTCCTTTTATAACCGAGGCACTCGAAGAAGCGGGAATTAAAACCCAAGAACTTTCGGCTATTGCGGTCAGCAAAGGCCCGGGTTCCTATACAGGTCTCCGGATAGGGGTTTCCACTGCAAAAGGTTTGGCTTATGCACTTAATGTTCCCCTGATATCAGTGGATACGCTCTACAGCATGGCCTCGGGTTTTCTTGCCCGTTTTCCCGAACTCGCCGGAGATGCTTCGGCACTTTTCTGTCCAATGATCGACGCCCGAAGAATGGAGGTTTACACTTCAGTTTATAACGCCGGTCTTCAGGAACTGCGACCCATCAAAGCAGAAATCGTTGTTCAGGACTCCTTTGACGATTTGTTGAAGAAACACAGGATACATTTCTTTGGCGACGGGGCAATGAAATGCAAGGAAACCATACAGGCTGATTCGGCGGTTTTTCACAGCCAGTTTCACCCCTCCTCCTCTTTCATGGGAAAAATTGCATTTAGCCATTTTATGAACTCCCAATTCGAAAATCTTGCTTATTTTGAGCCTTTCTACCTGAAGGATTTTGTGACAACGGTTCCCACAAATAAGTTAACGGGCTTATAAAAAGAAATTATTGTCTGGGATATTCAGGCACAGTTATTGACTCAGGTCACTTATGAAAACCATGAAAAGGAATATTCTCTATATCGCTCTTCTGATGATTTGCCTGCCATCACCGGCTCAGATCAATCAAAACCGTTTTATCCCGGGGGAAAAGCTGAAATTTGTGATTTATTACGGCCTTGTCAATGGCGGGTACATCGATGCTGAGTTGCTTGCCACGGAATACGAAGGGAAAAAAGTCTACCATTCCAAAATGCTCGCCACCACTTCCGGGCTTGCCGATGTGCTCTATAAAGTACGGGATGAATACCAGTCGTACTTCAATCCTGAAAACACCCTTCCCTACAAGTCGGTGAGAGATATCAGCGAGGGAAAGTACAAGCGCTACGACCTGGCCTTTTTTGATCACTCCAATCTCAAGGTTGTAAACAGCAAAAGCAAGGAATTCGCTGTTCCGGCGGATATCCGGGACATGGTTGCCGTATTCTATTACATCCGGAACAAGGATTTTGAGAGCATGAAGCCCGGAGAGATTATTAAAGTAAACACATTTTTTGATAATGAGGTGTTCCCGTTCGACATGAGGTACCGCGGCATTGTAACCGTAAAAACCAAGAAAACCGAGTACCGCTGCCATAAATTGGTTCCGTATGTGGAACCCGGACGTGTATTCGAGAATGAAGACGATATGAGCATTTACCTTTCGGCCGACCGCAACCGGGTGCCCGTGCGGGTGGAATTCAACCTGAAAGTAGGCTCCATAAAGTGCGACTTAATTGAATATTCCGGCCTGAAATACTAAATATATTGGAAAGCCCGAAAGTTTTTCCTTATTTTACACTCCCTTTTAAAAAAGGCAAAAATCCGAACAACTAATAGTTTTTTATGGCTACAACAGCAGATTTCAAGAATGGTTTGTGCATGATGTATAATGGTGATTTATATACAATTGTACAGTTTCAACATGTGAAACCCGGTAAAGGCGGAGCTTTTGTGAGGACCAAACTGAAAAACATCAAAACCGGCAAGGTTATCGACAATACTTTTAACGCGGGAGTGAAAATAGATACCGTGCGTATCGAGAGACGTCCTTACCAGTTCCTTTACAAAGACGATTTGGGTTACCATTTCATGCATATGGAAACCTTCGAGCAAACCTCACTGAGTCCTGACCTTATCGAAAACCAGGATATGATGAAGGAAGGTCAAAGTGTAGAGATGATGGTGCACGCGGAAACCGAGACCCCCTTATCGTGCGAGCTTCCCCCATTTATCGTTCTGGAAGTCACCTACACCGAACCCGGCATCCGGGGCGATACCTCCTCATCCACTGCACTCAAACCTGCAACACTTGAAACAGGCGCAATTATTATGGTTCCGCTTTTTGTTAACCAGGGAGATAAAATAAAAGTGGATACACGCGACCGGTCCTACTCCGAGCGGGTAAAATAGTTGTTGTTCTCAAAGCCCCTCCCAAAGGTTTTACAATTTGAATTGGAGCAACCTGCCGTTTAAGAAACAATTCCATTTTGCTGAAACAGAAAATTCCTTATATTTACCAAAATGTAAGGAATTTTCTTTATCATGGCAGACAGATCCTCTTCTTTAAAGCGTCTTCAGATCTCCAATTTCAAGCTCAATTCGCTGCTTGAAATCACCAATGCCATCAACGAGAACCTCTCGGTTGACGACCTCCTGAAGCGCTACAAGAAAATCCTTACCGAAGAGCTTGAGATTGGAAAGGTGATCATTTTCAAACTCAACGGCACAATCTGGGATTGCATCATAAACGCAGGCTTTCCCGAGACCCTCACACGATCGTTCAACCCCACCGTACAGCTTCCTTCGCTAACCGAAATCACATTTATTTCCGGCAACCCAAATCGGTTTTCCGATGATGTTGACATCATTATCCCTGTTAATCACAAGGATATTCCCGTTGCCTATGTGCTAATCGGCGATATTGACGAGGAAGCCGAGGGCATCAGCCCAATCATCAAGCACCTTCGGTTTATCCAGACCCTTTCCAACATCATCATTGTTGCTATTGAGAACATAAGGCTTTATAATGAGAGTCTGCTCCAGGTAGCCATTAAAAGGGAGATGGAGCTGGCTTCGCGGATGCAGACCATGCTTATCCCCTCGCACAACAAACTCCCCTGGAACACAAAAATACATTTCAATGCTTTTTATCATCCTCACTACGATGTGGGAGGCGACTATTATGATGTCATCGAACTGTCGAAAGAGGAAGTTGGGTTTTGCATCGCCGATGTCTCAGGAAAAGGTATTTCGGCGGCTATCCTGATGTCGAATTTCCAGGCCAACCTGAGAGCTCTTTTTATCCAGGGAGTCGACCTTTCCACCCTGGTTGAGCTTCTTAACGAGCGTGTTTTAAGCAGCGCCAACGGCGAAAAGTTCATTACTCTTTTTATCGCCAAATACAATTACATTTCCCGAAGCCTTGAATATATAAACGCCGGGCACAATCCGCCCCTTCTCTTTGATAAAAACACATCCAGTCTCAGCCTGTTGGAAAGCGGCTGTGTTGGAATGGGCATGCTCGACGAGATCCCCGTAATCAACAAAAAAAGCATTCCCATCGCAGGGCCCTCAAAGCTTCTGCTCTACACCGACGGACTTGTGGAACTGATCGAGGGCGATGATGTAGGGTATGGCTACAAATTCATTGAAGAGGAAATCTCCAACGGGAAGTTTATTGAACAAAACATGGAGGATATCATTGTTCAGCAGAAAATCGAAACCGGCAATGCCGCCATATTCGACGACATTTCAATTCTGGGAATAGAGTTTACCGGGGAGTAGTTTCTGTAGGGCTGTACTTAAGATCCAGAGCCACAAGGATTGCGGTGAATCCCCAGAAAAGCGCCGAAGCCTTATCCGTTTCCAGGAAGTTATTGAGAATCCCGTGAATGTAATAAGTTATCAGGGAGAGTAAAACCGATAGTGCCAAAATCTTCACCTGTCTGCTTTTGCTTTTAAAGTAAACCCTCATGCCGGTTCTCAGGGTAAACACAATTATCGCCAGTATGCTAAGCAAACCGGGTATGCCCTGCTCAGCCAAAGGGCCGAAATATTCCGAATGGGCATTCCCAAGGGTATGGGCGTTGGTTGAAATACTGGTGCGTTCCCAGGAATTCTGAAAAGCCCCGTACTGGAACATGTAGGTTCCGGGTCCATAGCCAAATACCGGTCTTTCCTTTGCCATACGAAGGGCACAACTCCACCGGTTTAACCTCTCGAGGTTGGAAGCATCGGTTTGCACATTTGAAATCGACCGTATGTGCTCGGTGAACTTGCCCGAAGAGGTCTGCTTGTTCCCTTCGAGTTTCAACATTATCTCGGTCTGAAAGGTAAAAAACAGACTGAATACGATCACCACCGCGGCCACCACATATTGCCAACGGATTTTCAGCAATACCAGCACCCAGATGCCCGCCACACCCGCAAGGCTCACCCAGGTAGCGCGGGTATAGGAGAAGACAGTGGCCATGAAAAACAGCAGTATCAAAAGGAAAAACAAAAATCTTTTCAAATGGGAGATCTGTCTGTAGTAAGCGAAAAACAAGCCAAGCAGAACCGGAATCATCATCCCGAGCGCCATTCCATAAGCGGTGTGATCGTTGTAAAAAGGCTTCACGGCAGCATGCGCAGCCATCTGGTTAAGCAGCCCGCTGGAACTGTGCCGCACCAGCGAATAGACAATCACAATTGAAAAAGGTATGATGTAAAGCCAGATATACTGTCTCATATTTTTCTTGCTCTTGAATATTTCAGAAGCAATAAGGTAAAAGGCAACAACAAACCAGATCCGGGCAACCAGAAACTTCACCGATACCAGAGGCATGGAACTGGTAATGCTGGTAACCACAATCCAGGCGATGTTAAAATAAACAGCAATGGTAACAGGATGTCGCAAAATCCGAATGTCAAGCCGTTGCCCCTTCAGGTACTTCAGAAAAAACAAGATCATTACCCCAGCCAACATGGGTTCGGTGGGAAGAAAAAGATCCACCCCGATATGCCTGCCAACAATGTCGGTGAGGGGTATCGACAGAGGCACGAAAAACACAATCAGGTAAATGAATTTGTCGAGAGAGGCAAACGCCATCCACGCCAGCAATAAAATCACCGGAATAATTGGGAAATAGAAGATCTCATAGTATATCAATGCCGCATTCAGGACTACAAAGGCAAAGCTGATAAGATATACTTTGATACCGGTATCCAAAGACTTTAATATGGAGACGATGGAGTTTATTTCAGTTTTGTTTTAAGATTCTCGCTCAATATCAGAATTATCAGGCCAAACATAAAAGCCGACAATGTGGATACAATAACAATAATAGACTTCTTGGGATACACCTTCTTTTCGGCTTTAAAGGCCTGGTCGACAACAAATTTGTGCGGCAGGTTCTGCTCGGCTTCAACTTTGGCTTCAACAACCCGTTGTTTCAGCCTACTAAGTATGCTTAGCTTGAAACTCATTTCATTATTTAACAGGTCATAGGTTCCGCCATGCTTCGACAACATCTTCAACTTCTCGTCGATAACACGCATTGCATTGGCATTTCCTGCCAAAAGAGCCTTACCGTAAGCTTCATGATACCTTTCGGACTGCAACGAATAATTGTTGACCCCGTAGGAGCGAATCACATCCAGAGAGTCTTTGGTCATCTGGGCAGAAATTTTCATCTCATTGTATTCCTTTTCAACAACAAGATAGGCATCCACCGCCCTCTGTTTCAAAATCTGATGGAACACCGAGTCGGTAAATGCGGAAATGTCGTTTGCAATATCTGCGGCCATTTGCGGATCTTTGTCCATTACCTCGATCTCCACCGACATATACTCGGTTCTCCGGAAACTTACTTTCGAGCGGTACGCTGCGTCGAGCTGGGTGAGCGGGAAGGCCGAAGCAGTATCGATTTTGTAATGCGCCATCAGATTGTGCTTTGCTACAATTCTGTTCTTGATTTCCTCGGAATTCAATACCTGCAGAAGCTGCTCAGCCTGATCTTCCTCACCAATTTCGTAGATGCTGTACCTTCCCCCGTAATTGTCTGATAACAAGTTCTTGGAAATAGAGGCGTTTGCTGTTGGAAACATTATCACGGTTGCCCTGAAAAGCGGAGTAATCGTAAATGAGATAATGATGGAGAGAATTGCTGCTGAAACGGAAATTATTGCCAGAGCCCACCGCTTTTTCCAAATATAGATCAATAGATCGGTCGACGCAAAATCGTATGTTGCGCCACTCGTTTTTTCCTTTGCCATCGTTAGAAGTTTATTGATTTAAAGATTTTATGAATTATGATTTGAGCCTCACTAAAAAGTAGTTTTTCTTCCCCTTTTGCACTAAAATATATTTACCATTCAGGAAATCACTTTTTGTTATAAGCCGGGCTTCGTTCTCAACCTTTTCTTTGTTTATGCTCAAGCCACCTCCCTGTATCATTCTCCGTAATTCACCTTTGGAACTGAAAACTCCGGTGTCATCGGCCAGAAAATCAAGGATCCCCCGCTCGCTTTGTATCTCGCTGATTTCATGCTGAGGCACTCCCTCAAAAACAGCAAGAAACATATCCTCCTTTAAGTTCCTGAGCGATTCGGTAGTGCCTTTTCCAAATAGTATCTCGGAAGCATCAACAGCCGAATTGTAGTCGTCCGTGCTGTGAACCATACATGTTAATTCTTTGGCAAGTACTTTCTGAAGGGTGCGCTCATGGGGCGACTTTTTATGTTCCTCCACCAGACTCTCAATCTCAGTTCGGGAGAGTAGG
>JAIFNN010000165.1 GCA_020047715.1 Bacteroidota bacterium
ATACTGATCGACAATCCGGGTATGAGGGAAGTGGGTATAGCCGATTCTTCAGGGGGATTGGAAACTACTTTTAACATGATCTTCAAGCTTTCCCAAAATTGCAGGTTCAAAGATTGCACCCATACCCGGGAAGCGGGCTGTTCCGTTCGTGAGGCCGTTGAAAGGGGAGAGGTTGACAAAGAATCGTATGAGAACTTCCTGAAAATGGAAAGGGAAAAGGCCTTCTTTGAATTGAGCCTTGTGGAGAAACGCAAAAAGGATAAGGCTTTTGGGAAGATCATGAAGAACTACAAAAAGGAAACGGGTAGGAAATAGGCAGGAGTTATTTTGCCTTCACATACCACATAAACCTCTTGTAATTCAAAAATCCCCTGATAAACTCATCAAAAAGTACAGTGATGAAAACGCCTTTAAGATCCATTTTAAATACGAAAAGGAGCGTTGCCGAAACCGTAATGGTGAACAGAGTGCCAAACGACTGGGTGTAAAACATCCATTTTGTGTCTTTCATACCACGGATGGCATTGCCAATGATAACATTCACAGCAACGGGGAACACAGTTATGGAAACGATATTCAGCAAACGGGCCGACTCATTGATCATGCCTTGCTCGGAAGTGAACACCGACAGCAGTTCTTTGGGATAAATAAGGAATACCGTTGATGCGATGAGGCATAAGCCAAGGGCATATTTCAGACTGATGAAAGTAACCCGAAATGCCCCTTGTCTGTTTCCCGCTCCCATTTCCTGTCCAACCATGATCATTGTAGCTCTTGCAATTCCCAGGTAAAAAAAGAAAGTGATTGCCTGTATCCTTGTGATCAGCACATATACTCCCGCTGACAATTCACTGACTTCGTTCAGCATCCTGATGATAATAATCTGTCCGAAGGTCCAGAAGATCGCTTCCAATCCATAAGGCAATCCAACAATAACATTTCTTTTCTGTATTCTCCAGCTTGGATTAAAAATTCCAGCCAGTGTGGGTTTGAAGGGAAGCCGCTTTGTGAAGATATAGGCAATAATAAGATAAACCATTCCCATGAAGTTTGCAATGGAAGTGGCCACAGCCGCCCCTTTAATTCCCATAACAGGAAAACCAAGGTGGCCGTATATCAAAACCCAGTCGAAAAAGACGTTTCCAATAGTAGCTATTATAGCGGCAACCATTATTGCTCTGGTTTTCCCAACTCCCTGTAAAATAGCAATAAAAGAGAGCTCAATTCCCAGAAACAAGGCTGAGAAGGAAAGGTATTTCATGTATTGGGTGGCATATACATTTATTTCTTCCGATGTGCCCATCCAGGTCATCAAGGTATTGGCAAGCAAAAAAAGAATCAGGAAAAAAGGAAGAGAGACCAGTATATTGAAAAAGAAGGAGACTTCCGCATACCGCCGGGCGCCCATCAGCGATCGGGCCCCTACGCTATGGGAGATCATTACTGTTGCTCCTGCACTGAGAGCTGTCAGAAATGAGATGATGATATTATATGGATAAAGAACATTGCCTACCGCCGAAAGATATTGTGCATTGAACCGACCCAGCATAGCCATATCCACCTGAATCTGAAAATAGTGAACCAGGTTTTGGACAATAATGGGAGAGGCAATGGCAAATAATTTATAGTGGAGGTTCTCCTGATTGAATCTCTTAGACATCAAATGAAATTTGCTACAAAATTAGACTTTTAAATACTGAGATTCCATTCACTCCCCGAAAAATATAATTCTACTTAGACAGATTGGCATATTCACCCCCTTTCCCAGCCATCTACTGCGCTTTGCTAAAGCTTCGTGGCAATAAAGAAGGGAGCAGGCAAAAAAATCAGCCTGTTCCCTTTAGGGATTTAGGGTAAAAACAGGCCGGTTTTTCTAATCTGGCAAAGCAGATACGTATTGACTGAAAAATCTAGAAATTGGGTTATTGATCAAATTTCTTACTAATCAGTACTTTGTCAATTTTATTTCCGTCAATATCAACAATCTCAATACTATAATTTTTAAAGATTACTTTATCGCCAACCTGTGGTAACTTGTTTAAATTATTAATAACAAAACCAGCAACTGTCGAATAATTATTCTGGTCGAAATCAACCTGGATATCCGACAAAATCTCGCTAAGTATTTCGATAGGTGCGTCACCGCTTACTAGAGTTGATTTGTCGTCCCTTACAAATACATCAGGCTCGTAAGTTTCGCCTTCATCGGGTATTTGACCTACAATATTCTCAATAATATCGTGAAGTGTAATAATTCCTTCAAGACCACCATATTCATTTACAACGCAGCAAATATGAGTCTTATTCTGTCTGAGCAATGAGAGAACCTTTTGCGCATCCATGTTTTCTGGAACAAAAAGAGGTTGTGTAACAATTTCGCTGATAGTAAAGTTTGCTGAAATTGAATATTTCAAAAAAAAGTCTCGGACATGTAAAATTCCTACAACATTATCAAGGTTATTGCCATCGCAACAAACTATTTTATTATGTTCCGATTTCAGCAAAACATTTTTAATCTGCTCATTTGTTTGATTTATATCAAGCCACTCAATTTCCGTCCTGTGAGTAATAATATGTTTAGCTTTCTTGTCGTAAAAATAGAATACTTTTTCGTGAATTTTGTTTTGTTCCATTTCAATAACACCTTCATTTGAAGCAGTTTTAAGCATTTGACGCAATTCAGCTTCGGTTATTTGTTCGGAATGATTTTTTACTCCAAGCATTTTATTTACAAATAAGGTTGAAAGAGATAGTAGACGTACAATTGGGTAAAACGACTTGCTAAAGTAATATATTAATGGTGCTACTATAATAGCAATCTTATCGGGGTTGTTTAGTGCAATTGTTTTTGGAACCAATTCTCCGATTACAATCGAGAAAAATGTTATTGTAAGTATTGTCAATGTTAAGGAAATCTCTTTTGCAAATAGCGCAATGGATTCAAACTGTTGAAAAAAGGGAGTAATATCATCTGCAATATTCAATCCCCCATAAACACCTGTTACAATGCCGATTAAGGTAATACCAACCTGAATGGCGGAGAGAAAATTCTCGGAATTCTCGAGTAATTTTAAAGCTAGTTTTGCTCCATTACTACCAGAAGCTTTTTTTTGTTCGAGTTTTGCTTTTTTACTTGATACTAATGCAATTTCTGAAAGTGCGAAAAAAGCATTTAACAATATCAAAAAACCCAATATTATTATTTCCATTTTTATATGTGGGGGGATGATTTATCGAAATATTTTTATGATGCAAAGGTATTGAAGTATTTTGATAATAACCGGGATGAAAATGGGTTTAATAAAAGAGTAACATAAAAACATAATACAAATCCCTACATTTTGCGGGGAACTGTCTTTGCGCATGAATAAGTGGAAGGTCCACTTTGTATGGCTATCCTAGCAGCAATATGCTTGAAAAGGAGCAAAAGAGTTAATCCGGTAGCTGTCCTTTCACAAACTTTTAAGTGATGGTGAACCTGATGGCGATGGCGTTTTTATCCGGGTTAAAAGTGATGTGCGAAAAATACAATGGGGTAGGAGTGAAAATTTTCATTGCATTTTCATTGTATTCAATAATAAATGCTAATTTTGATATAACAGTGTAATTTATTGACCTAATAACCATCTTATCGTTCATAACAGATTTCACTGGTAATTCAACAATTGTGTTTACCAGAGCCGATGGCAGCATCCTGAACGATCCCTTTAAAATTAGTTCTGGTGGCAATTTTGCATTGGGAGTTGGATATAATTATAATGAAAGAATCAGTTTTGAAATGCGGTATCATACAAAACGCAATGTTCTCAATCAGTATGTAAATTGGAGTTCTGAATACGAAACATTTTCAGTGATTCTTGGATATTCATTGTTTTAGGTTTTGGTTTGACGACGGGGTAAGGAAGTGGTGGAGTGACGACGTGACGGGGTGACGACGATACTTAGAAAGGGGATGGTAGTTGGGTATGTAAATTTTTATGAGCAGGCTTATTGGGTTGCTCGACAGTTAAAGTTGTAGCTAATTTTATCAACATATTTAATAATTTAAATTTTTATTCACTGCTAAGTCATATAATTGATTGTCATTAAGAACGAAACGAAGTGAAGTGAGGAGTCTGTTCATAATTAATATTTTTTACCGGACAACAATGGTTTTTTTTATGAAAAAGATTCTAGTGCTTGTCGTTTTAAGTTGTTTGTTTTCATTCGGATTTTCTCAGCAGGATTCATTGTTGCGTACTAAAAGTGGCAAAGTGATCTTGCCTCAAAAAGGTGATTTTTCAATTGGAATTGGAACTAATCCAATATTTGATTATTTGGGAAATATGTTAAGCAGTTCAGGAAGCAGCCATTTCCGATTGGATTTATTATCCGGTACTGTAATTTTTGGCAAATACTTTCTTACATCTCAGAGTGCAGTTCGGGTTAAGTTAGGAATATCCGATGTGCTCAAGGGGAAAGAAAATCCAAATACCATTTCTAAATAAGCAGCAAATATTTTTTTCCCGAAAAAAGATTTTACTTTTGCTCGATAAATGTAAGATTCTATATATATTCAGATATGAATAATGAATGGTTGGTCTTGTTCTTCCTGGTAGGGGCAATATTTGTTGGGGCGGTGCTTGTTTTCTCACATTATGCGGCCCCAAAATCCTCTAATCCCCAAAAGGCAGAACCATACGAAAGCGGCATTCCTACGCAGGGCGTAACATGGTTGCAGTTTAATGTGGGCTATTATCTTTTTGCGATCCTTTTTCTCATCTTCGATGTGGAAACCGTATTTCTTTTTCCCTGGGCTGTGGTGATGAAAGAAGTTGGGATGGTTGCCTTTGTTGAAATTGTGATTTTCTTCTTTATCCTGGGCCTGGGATTGCTTTATGCCTGGAAAAAACAAGCACTCAAATGGGAATAAAAGGTATGAAAAAAGAAGATTTCAAGGGAAACGAAAGCCTTGAGCTTCTTAAGGAATCGGGAGCAAATGTTTTTGTTACCTCGATTGACGATGTGATTAACTGGGGAAGAAAAAACTCGCTTTGGCCACTCACTTTCGCAACCAGCTGTTGTGGGATTGAAATGATGGCTGCCGGTGCCCCGCGCCACGATTTCGCCCGCTTTGGCATGGAAGTGTATCGTGCAAGTCCACGACAGGCGGATGTAATAGTAGTAGCCGGAACTATCGTAAATAAAATGGCCCCGGTACTCAAACGCCTCTACGATCAGATGTCGGAACCCAAATATGTAATTGCCATGGGAGCCTGCGCTATTTCGGGAGGTCCGTTTTTCCTGAACTCCTACTCTGTTGTGAAGGGAGTTGAACATGTTATTCCCGTCGATGTATACGTACCGGGTTGCCCCCCTCGCCCGGAGGCATTGTTATATGGAGTGATGCAGCTTCAGAGAAAAATCGAAACAGAAACTGTCAGGGGACGTCGTAAACGTAATTCCGAAAATTTATAAACAATGGATAATATCCAGATTGAAAAATTTGTCAGGCAACAAATCCCGCAGGCCGATATCAAAGTCGGCAAGCAGTTCATGGAAGTTACTGTTCCTGTCGGTTCACTGCATGAGCTATTAGTGACCCTGAGAGATTCAAAAGAAACATTGTTCGATTTTCTTTTCTGCCTTACCGGGGTCGATTTTGGTCAGCAACTGGGAGTGGTATATCACCTGCGATCAACGGTTCACTCGCATTCCGTTGTTGTAAAAGCGATGTGTGGCGACAGGGTCAACCCGGCTTTGCCAACCGTTTCCGACATATGGATAACAGCCGAATTTCTCGAAAATGAGGTGTACGATCTTCTGGGGATTCATTTCAGCAGTCACCCGAAGCCCCGCCGCCTCTTCCTTGCTGAGGATGACGGGTTCCCTCTTCGAAAGGATTTTTCTGACAATATTAACGTCGTTAGCAAATAAGTATGGAAAACGTGCTAAACTCTACGGTTGAAGAACAGCAGGAATATATAATAAATATGGGGCCTCAGCATCCCTCTACACATGGGGTGCTGCGTCTGGTATTGTCGCTCAAGGGAGAGACGGTTCTGAGTGTTGAGCCTCACATCGGTTATATTCACAGGGGAATTGAGAAAATGTGCGAAAGCATAACCTATCCCCAGATAATCCACCTAACCGACCGCATGGATTATCTTTCAGCTCACATTAACAATGAGGCGGTTTGTCTGGCTGTTGAAAAAGCACTGGATGTTGAGGTTCCCGAGAGGGTAAAATACATTCGGACCATCATGGCTGAGCTAACCCGGATCCAGTCGCATCAGCTCTGGTGGGCCTCATTCGGCATGGACCTTGGGGCATTGACCTGCTTCTTTTATGGCTTGCGCGACAGGGAGAAAATACTTGATATTTTTGAGGAAACCACTGGTGGCAGGATGATTGTGAGTTACAACTGTCCGGGTGGTCTGATGTACGACATTCACCCGAATTTTCAGACCCGGGTAAAAGAATTCATAAGTTATTTCCGCAAGATTCTTCCTGAATACAACCAGCTTCTTACCGACAATGTCATTTTCCATGAGCGTTCCAAAGGTATGGGGGTTCTTACCCGCGAAGATGCAATTGCATTTGGAATCACTGGACCATCGGCAAGGGCATCTGGGTTTTCGTGCGATGTAAGGAAGCATGAACCTTACAGTGCTTACGATAAAGTGAAAATCAATGAAATTATGTATTCAGCCGGGGATACTTTTCACCGTTACACAGCGAGGATTGATGAAATGTGGGAATCCATGAACATCATTGAGCAGCTTATTGATAACATACCCGAGGGTCCATTCTTCGTCAAAATGAAACCTGTGGTTAAGCTTCCTGAGGGGGAGTATTACCAGCGGGTTGAAACCGCCCGTGGTGAGTTGGGAGTTTATATAATCAGCGATGGAAACAAAAACCCCTATCGTATCAAATTCCGTTCTCCCAATTTCTCGAATCTGTGGGTCATGAATCATATTTCCAAGGGTAATAAAATTGCCGATCTGGTTGCAATAAGCGGTTCACTTGACCTGGTTATTCCCGATATCGACAGGTAAAAACAGAATAAACCTATTTTAAGCTATGTCATTCAATATATACGACCTTACCTCATTTACCGAATGGATCCACAACAGCCTTAGCCAGGCAATGTCGCCGGGTTGGGTAACAGTTACAGAGATGGTTATTGTAGGAGTTGCATTCCTTACTTTCTATGCAATAGTAGGACTGTTCCTCGTTTATGCGGAAAGAAAAGTCTGTGCGTTCATGCAGAACAGGCTCGGGCCAAACAGGGTAGGACCTTTTGGCCTTTTTCAGACAATTGCCGACCTTACAAAACTCTTGTTTGTTGAGCTGGTATCGATCAGAAAGGCTGATAAAGTTCTTTTCAACCTAGCACCCTTTATTGTTATAATTGCCTCTTTTATGGCAATCGCGGCAATTCCTTTTGCCAAAGGCTTGCATGCCATCGACCTCAACATCGGAGTGCTCTACGTGTTGGCGGTTTCTTCATTGGGAGTTATCGGGATTCTGCTTGCCGGATGGTCGAGTAACAATAAGTACTCTCTTATTGGGGCGATGAGAAGCGGGGCACAGGTAGTAAGTTATGAGTTGTCGGTGGGACTGTCTCTTCTAACAATTGTTGTTCTGGCCGGTACCATGCAACTTTCAGAAATTGTAGAGGCTCAGCGGCATGGTTGGTTTATTTTTACCGGACACATTCCCGCCTTTATAGCATTCGTTATTTTTATCATTTCTTCAACCGCCGAAACAAACCGCGGTCCCTTTGATCTTGCAGAAGCCGAATCGGAATTAACCGCCGGGTTTCATACGGAATATTCAGGGATAAAATTCGCGTTTTTCTTCCTGGCAGAATATATCAACATGTTTATCGTTGCCTCCATTGCATCAACCTTGTTCCTTGGTGGATGGATGCCTTTGCATATCGGAAGCTGGGAAGGATTCAACAATGTAATGGATTTTATTCCTCCTTTCTTCTGGTACCTTGGGAAAACAGGTTTTATTATTTTTATTATGATGTGGTTTAAATGGACTTTCCCGCGCCTGAGAATCGACCAGCTGCTTAAACTTGAATGGAAATATCTTCTCCCCATTAACCTGGTGAACATATTGCTGATGGCGCTAATAGTACTATTGGAGTGGCACTTTTAGGGAGAACCTGTAAATAAATTATAAGATGAAAAGTATACTTAAATATTTCAGTGAGATCTTCTACGGAGTAAAATCACTTCTTGGAGGAATGAGAGTCACTGGATCCTATTTCTTCAGGCCTTCAACCATTGTAACCCAAAAATACCCGGAAAACCGCGACAGTCTGGTAATGTTTGACCGCTTTAAAGGGGAAGTTGTAATGCCGCATAATGAGAAAAACGAACACAAGTGTACCGGATGCGGCATTTGTGAGATTAATTGTCCTAACGGAACCATTGAGATCATAAGCAAGATGGTTGAGACTGAAGATGGCAAGAAGAAAAAGGCAATCGACAAGCATATTTACAGGCTTGGAATGTGCACATTCTGTGGTCTCTGTGTTAAAACATGCCCTTCAAATGCCCTTGCTTTCGGACAGGAATTCGAACATGCTGTTTTTGACAGATCTGAGCTTATAAAAGTATTAAATCAACCCGGTTCACAATTAGAAAAAGGAGTAGAATAATGGAAATGAATCAGATAATATTTATACTATTTGCAGCGATAATTGTGGTTTTCTCCATTCTTACCGTTACCAGCAGGAGAATCCTTCGCGCTGCCGTGTCGCTTTTGTTTGTGCTGGTTTCAACCGCCGGGCTGTATTTTATGCTCAACTTCGCATTTCTGGCAGCAGTTCAGCTTGCCCTCTACGCAGGGGGGATAGTTGTTTTAATAATCTTCTCCATCCTGCTTACAAGTCATATAAGCCAGAAAATGGAAGCAGTGGATTTGAAGAAATCTGTCTTTTCGGCGCTTGCAGTTATCCTGGGTATGATACTCACAATTACTACTATCCTTCAGTTCAGTTTTCAAGCCACCACGGCTGCTGCTGCGGAGATCAATATGGAAGTTATTGGAAAGGCCATGCTTTCCTATGAGGTTGATGGCTTTGTGCTCCCATTCGAGCTGATATCGGTGCTACTGCTGGCTGCAATGGTAGCTGCCATTATTATTGCTAAAAAGGGAAGTCCTGTATCCGACGCGCCAAACCCTGATAAACCCTGATAAACCCATAACCCATAAACCCATTCACCAAAAATGAACAACGGCATCCCTCTCCAATACTTTCTCATCCTGGCTTCAATTATGTTTTTTGTGGGAATATATGGATTTCTTACCCGCAGAAACCTTATCGGTATCCTGATGTCGGTTGAGCTGATTCTGAATTCCGTAAACATCAATTTCCTTGCCTTTAACCGATACCTCTATCCCGATCGTCTTGAAGGCTTGTTTTTTAGTTTGTTTATAATTGCTGTGGCTGCAGCCGAGGCAGCAGTGGCTATTGCCATTATTATAAATATCTACCGGCGGTTCAGCACGGTAAATGTTGAGCATGTAAATGAAATGAGATTCTGATTCTTTAATCCCAGAAATAATTATGACAACAGATTTCGGATATGCACTTTTAATTCCCCTGATACCACTCCTCATGTTCCTTTTGCTTGGACTTGCAGGAAACCAGCTGAAAGCCAGATTATCGGGGCTTCTTGGAACCATTGGCTTGGGAGTTGTGTTTGTTTTGTCGTATTACACGGCTTATAAGTATTTCTTTGCAACGGAGAAAATTGCAGGAGCATTTTCGAAGATTACCGCATTCGACATGGTATGGCTGCGCTTCTCCGATTCGCTTCACATCAACATGGGAATACTGCTGGATCCGATCTCGGTGATGATGTTGGTGGTGATTAGTACCGTTTCCTTCATGGTGCATATTTACAGCCTTGGATACATGAAAGGGGAGGTGGGCTTCGAAAGGTTTTATGCTTTTCTTTCCTTGTTTAGTTTTTCCATGCTCGGGCTGGTACTGGCAAATAATATTTTCCAGATGTATATCTTCTGGGAGTTGGTAGGCGTTTCGTCATTCCTACTGATAGGTTTTTACTACCAGCGGCCTACAGCTGTTCTGGCTTCCAAAAAGGCTTTTATAGTTACCCGTTTTGCCGATCTGGGGTTTCTGATCGGGATTTTGTTGCTTTCATTCAATACCGGGACTTTTGATTTCAGCATCCTGTGCGATCCTCAGGGTGCTGCGATAGCTACCGGAAGTGGTGCAGCATTTCTGGGTTTATCGGTAATGACATGGTCGTTGATATTTGTGTTTATGGGAGGTGCCGGTAAATCGGCCATGTTTCCTTTGCATATCTGGCTTCCCGATGCCATGGAAGGACCTACACCCGTTTCTGCGCTTATCCATGCCGCAACCATGGTAGTTGCAGGCGTTTATCTGGTAGCCAGACTTTTTCCGGTTTATATAATTTCTGCTCCCGATGCCTTGGTGGTAGTTGCTTACATTGGGGCTTTCTCTTCAATTTTTGCCGCTGTAATTGCCTGTACCCAGACGGATATAAAGCGGGTGCTCGCATATTCCACCATGTCGCAGATCGGACTGATGATGGTTGGCTTGGGCGTTTCAGGATATGGAGGTCACGAGGGACTTGGTTATATGGCTTCAATGTTTCACCTTTTCACACACGCAATGTTCAAAGCCTTGCTCTTTCTTGGGGCTGGTGCCATAATACATGCGGTACACAGCAATCACATGACCGAAATGGGGGGACTGAGGAAGTACCTTCCTATAACTCATATTACATTCCTCATTGCATGTCTCACCATTGCCGGAATCCCACCCTTTTCAGCCTTTTTCAGCAAGGATGAGATTCTGGTGGCAGCCTGGCATCACGACAAACTGATCTTTGCGGTGGAATACATCGTTGCAGGGCTCACGGCCTTTTATATGTTCCGTCTTTATTTCAATATTTTCTGGGGAAAAGAAACCCATTACCATCACACACCGCACGAGGCTCCCGCGGTTATGACTATTCCCCTGATATTCCTGGCTTTCTTATCCGTTTTTTCAGGGTTTATTCCTTTCAGCAAACTGGTAACCACTGACGGAATTCCTTTCGAAGGACATATCGATTGGTCGCTTGCCTTGCCATCTGTATTTATTGGATTGGTTGGAATTATCATTGCCATGGTAATGTACAAAAAGGAGACTTCCCTTCCCGATAAAGTGGCCGCCACCTTTAAACACGGGTACAAATGGGCTTTTAACAAGTTCTATATGGACGAGGTGTATATGTTCGTGACCAAAAAGATCATTTTTGCTTATATATCAACTCCTGTTGCATGGTTTGACAGGCATATAGTCGACGGAAGCATGAACGGCATTTCCCGGCTTACGAATGCCTTTTCATTCCGCATCAGGGAATTCCAATCGGGTCAGTTGCAGAAATACGGTTTTGTTTTTATTTCGGGCGTGTTGCTGCTGACCTTTTTGATGGTTTATTTGTGGAATTGATAAAACAAGAAGTTAAATTATTGAATTATGAATATTTTAAGTTTACTGGTTCTGATACCGCTCCTTACTATTGCAGGAATTCTTTTTCTGAAGGATACTCAGAAAACACGCCTTGTGTCGGCAATAGGCATGGGTATTCAGCTTATTGTTGCAGCTGTGCTTGTGTTCATGTATTTGTCAGAGCGAAAAGCGGGAAACACGGATGAGATGTTGTTTGTGAGAAGTTATGAGTGGTTCAAAAGCCTTAATATCTATTACACTGTAGGTGTGGATGGTATTTCGGTAGCCATGATCGCACTTACTTCAATTGTTGTTATAGCCGGGATTTTCGCTTCCTGGCAGGTTGAGAATCTCACCCGGGAATTCTTTATTTCGCTTATCCTGCTTTCATCAGGAGTATTTGGTTTTTTTATCTCCCTCGACCTCTTTACCATGTTTCTGTTCTATGAAGTGGCAGTTATTCCGATGTATCTTCTGATTGGTATCTGGGGAAGCGGTCCAAAGGAATACTCGGCCATGAAGCTTACACTAATGCTTATGGGCGGGTCAGCACTTCTGTTGGTAGGAATCCTGGGTATTTATTTTAATTCAGCTCCCGGGGGAGGGGAACTGTCGTTCAATATCCTTGAGATCTCAAAAATTCAGATCCCTATTGAAGCCCAGCGCTTTTTTTTCCCGCTAACCTTTGTGGGCTTCGGGGTTTTGGGCGCATTATTCCCTTTTCACACCTGGTCGCCCGACGGCCATGCCTCTGCACCAACTGCCGTGTCGATGCTCCATGCCGGGGTATTGATGAAATTGGGCGGATACGGCGCATTCAGGGTGGCTATGTTCCTGATGCCTGAAGCGGCAGACGAAATGGCTTGGATATTCATCATTCTTACTTCAGTAAGTGTAGTTTACGGAGCCTTCGGTGCCATTGTGCAAAAGGACCTTAAATACATCAACGCCTATTCTTCGGTGAGCCATTGCGGATTGGTGCTTTTCGCGATCCTTATGATGAACAAAACTGCCATGACCGGCGCAATACTGCAGATGATCTCCCACGGACTCATGACAGCGCTTTTCTTTGCCCTCATCGGCATGATCTATGGCCGCACGCATACCCGTCTCATTCACGAAATGGGTGGACTTATGAAAGTGATTCCTTTTCTCGGCGTAGTTTATGTAATCGCTGGTCTTGCGTCACTCGGACTTCCCGGCTTAAGCGGGTTTGTTGCTGAGATGACGATTTTCTTCGGCGCCTTTGAGCATACCGACCCTTTTCACAGAATTGCAACACTGGTAGCTGTTTCTTCGATTGTTATTACCGCAGTATACATACTTAGAGTTGTTGGTACTTTGTTGCTGGGCCCGATAAAAAATGATCATTTCAACCATCTTGAAGACGCCACATGGTTTGAAAGAATATCAACAATTACATTGGTAGTGGCAGTTGCAGCAATTGGCGTAGCCCCGTACTGGCTATCGACCATGATTGGCGACAGCATGCTCCCTATTGTGAACAAGTTGCTAACTGCAAATCCATTTTAATTTCGATAAATCTATCCGGATAACGATATGAGTTTACAAATTTTTTCTTTGATGCGACATGAACTGTTACTTATTGCAGTTCTTCTGCTGATTCTGGTGGCGGAAATATTCTGGGATCCTGCCCGGAAAAAGAATATCAGGATCTTTGCGGTGATTCTCTTTGGGATTATTACTCTTTTAGGGTTCCTGCCCGTGCCCGAAGGGAGTCTTTTCGGAGAGATGTATATAGTGACGCCGGTTCGGCTTATGATGAAAAACATCCTGAATATCGGGGTTCTGATAGTTCTTCTTCAATCTATTACCTGGCTGGGAAAAGAAAAGAACTCGGATAAAATTAGCGAGTATTTTATTCTTCTGCTGTCAACACTGACCGGAATGAGCTATATGATCTCCTCCGGGCACTTCCTGATGCTATACCTGGGTCTGGAACTGGCAACGATTCCTTTGGCCGCGCTTGCCGCATTCGACCGTTACAGCAATAATTCGGCAGAGGCAGGTATTAAACTTATTCTTTCGTCAGCATTGTCATCAGGAATATTGTTGTACGGACTTTCAATGATCTACGGAACGGTAGGGAACCTCTACTTTACCGAAGTTGCCGGCTTGTTTACGGGAAGCAATCTTGCCCTGCTCGGCTTTATTTTTTTCTTCACGGGAATGGCATTCAAGATCTCCATCGTGCCCTTCCACCTATGGACTGCCGATGTTTACGAGGGGGCACCGGTCAATGTAACATCATACCTTTCGGTGATTTCCAAGGGAGCGGCTCTGTTTATTTTTATAATTGTATTGTTCAGTGTTTTCCCTGCCATTTCGGTGGTGTGGCAGAAAATGATTTATGTTTTGTCGATACTTACTATGACAATTGGCAACCTTTTTGCCATCAGGCAGCAGAACCTGAAACGTTTCCTTGCTTTCTCGTCCATTTCCCAGGCTGGATATATCCTTTTGGGTGTCATCGGTGGAAATGAGCTTGGCATGGCTTCGGTTGTTTATTACTTACTGGTCTACATTTTCTCAAACCTTGGCGCTTTTGGAGTGGCAATTGCTATTTCAAATGCAAGTGGCAAGGAAAATATCGACGACTACAATGGACTCTATAAAACCAATCCGGGTCTTAGCCTTATCATGATGCTGGCTCTTTTTTCACTGGCAGGGATTCCCCCGGTGGCCGGCTTTTTTGGAAAATTCTTCCTGTTCACTGCTGCAGCGGAGCAGGGGTTTTTCATTCTGGTGTTGATTGCCATTCTGAATACGATTATTTCACTGTATTATTACCTGCTGGTTATTAAGGCAATGTTTATCAACAAAAGCGAAAATCCCATTCCCCCGTTAAAAAGTGACTTCCCAACCCGACTGGCGCTGACTTTATGTGTCGGGGGCATTGTTATTGTTGGATTTGCAAGTATTATTTTCGAGTATATCCGCAACATGAGTTTCGGAGTTTAAACCTAAAAGAAAGAAGGCATGTCGCTCAATAATGCAAAACATAGTATAGCTGAAATCGATGGGGTACGATGTACCCTCATTGAAACAGGAATCACTGCTGAACGAATGGCATTTCTTAAAGAGCTTCTCGAAGCAAATTCGCTGCAGGTAAAGGTGAAGGAAGAGACTTCAGAGCCGCCTGCAGAAGGATTAAAATACAGCCTTGGTGTTACCGATCTGGTATTTAACCCTGTATTTGCCATTTACGAAAGGAGCCTTAAAACGAGGGATGGGCTGATCGTTTCGCCTGATATATGGAATCAGAAAGCCGACAAGTACATCAGGGAGTATTGGGCCAGGTAATAAGTGACCGGCCATCGAGTCTTTTCATGGTATTGCATACCTGTCTGGGATTGTCTTCAAACGTTAAGTATGCGATCTTTTGAAGGGGCTTGACTCATTTTTTATGACATTATAAAAACAGTACTCTGCGCGCAGGGTTTTCATGATTTGTTTTTCTTGACCTTGGAAATCTCTACGGGATGGCCATTCTTGCCACTCGTAGCCTCAAGTCGCGGGATAAAGCATGGGTAGAGCGAATGGTTCAAATCACATATACCCGTATTTATGCCCCTATGCCCAATCACAATAACATACGTGTTGCGCAGTACT
Source organism: Bacteroidota bacterium (assembly GCA_020047715.1). Classification (GTDB taxonomy): domain Bacteria; phylum Bacteroidota; class Bacteroidia; order Bacteroidales; genus JACJXF01. The sequence continues at coordinate 15,128 of JAIFNN010000165.1, forward strand.
ATCAATAATCCCAATCATAAGAAACCCAACGACACATGAAATCCAACAATTAATGCAACTGCTTAGATTCCCGGGTATGAAAGCTGCTTACGAAGGCATTGTATCAACAAAAAACCTGCAATTCATCGGCAATGATGAGTTGCTTAACCTTTTGATGCAGGTCAAACAGGTATGAGTAAAAGCTATATTGCTTCTGCACTTGGTCATCAGGCCGGTCAACTTGGTTATAGGGTTAATTAATTTATTGCGCAAAAATTATTCGCGATGCTCCGTATGTCGAAAGCTTTCGTATCCAATGTTGAAGTTTGGTGCGGTTATTCCTGATTGTTTTCCATATTTTGCTACCGTCATATCGCTCTCTAGCTGTTGTGGAATATTCTTAAACATCAGCCGGGTCATTTTTTCTCAATCTATCATGACTTTTCTCCGGCAAAAATAACAGCCAGGATCATGCCTTTATAGATGGGGTTGCCGGGGCGGATATTTTCTTCCCCTATAAAAATTTTGAGTATTTGCAGTATTACAAATATTCATTTATATATCTTTGCGCGTTTTTGTCCTATATCCCGGGACATGATAATACAATATGATGAAAACAGGATCACATAAAAGTTCGGCCATAAACAAGGTGTCTCTCGCCGGACTTGTAATTACCCTGGGAATCATTTATGGAGATATCGGTACGAGTCCGTTGTATGTTATCAAAGCAATTACCAGCGGAGCCAATGATAACAGTCCTTTGTTAATGTACGGCGCATTATCCTGCATTATCTGGACGCTCACACTTCAAACTACCGTTAAGTACATAATAATTACCCTACGCGCCAATAATAAGGGAGAAGGAGGGATTTTCTCGTTGTTTGCCCTTACAAAAAAGAAGAGTACCTGGGTTGCGATTTTAACTATGGTGGGAGCTGCTACCCTGCTTGCCGACGGAATCATTACACCCTCCATAACTGTTACTTCTGCAATCGAGGGATTACATTTGTTCAATCCCTCAATTCCGGTTATTCCAATTGTTATTCTCATTCTTACTGTATTATTCTTTATTCAGCAATTTGGCACCAATTTTATTGGAAGGTATTTTGGTCCGGTTATGGCGCTCTGGTTCTCCATGCTCGCATTCCTGGGGATTGTTCAGATTTCCCATTATCCTGAAATAGTAAGAGCCATAAATCCTGTTTATGCAATAGATTTCCTCGCTACTTATCCAAAAGGATTTATTCTGCTTGGAGCTGTCTTTCTGTGCACCACCGGAGCGGAAGCTCTCTATTCCGACCTGGGTCATTGCGGAATCAAAAACGTGCGTATTTCATGGATTTTTGTTAAAACCGCACTCTTGTTAAATTATTTCGGTCAGGTTGCATGGGTATTGCAAAATAATCAGGAGAGTATCAGCACAAATCCTTTTTATGCTGTAATGCCCTCATGGTTTTTACTGCCTGGCATAATCATCTCCACTTTTGCTGCGATTATTGCAAGTCAGGCGCTTATAAGTGGTTCATATACACTAATTAGTGAGGGCGTTTCACTGAATTTCTGGCCTAAAATCAGAGTTTTGCATCCGACAAATATCAAAGGTCAGGTTTATATTCCTTTTGTCAACTGGTTTTTATGGGTTGCCTGCTGTTTTAGTGTTCTGTTTTTCCGGGAATCTGCCAATATGGAGGCTGCATATGGATTGTCAATTACCCTTACCATGATCATGACAACGCTTCTTCTTACCCGCTACATGTTGCAAAAGCACATTAACAAAATACTTGTTTTCGTTATTTTTACATTGTTTTTGACTATTGAGGGATCTTTTCTGTTTGCAAATCTTCATAAGTTCACCAATGGAGGGTATTTTACCATTTTATTCGGATCAGTATTTTTTCTTGTAATGTATGGTTGGTATTTTGGCCGTAAAATCAAGAATAAATATATCAGTTTTGTTAAGCTAAACGACTACTTTCCATTATTTACAGATTTGAAAAATGATGCTTCCGTTGCTAAAATCTGCAGTAACCTGGTATATATTATGAAGGCAAACCGCCTTGATGAAGTTGAATCAAAAATCATGTACTCAATATTTAACAAGCAACCCAAGCGTGCCGATAAATACTGGCTTTTGCATGTAAATACGGTTGATTCACCCGATACTTTTACCTATAAAGTCCATCACCTCATCCCCGGAACCTTGATAAAGGTTGATTTTAACCTGGGATTTAAAATAGAAAGGAGACTTAACCTGTATTTCAGGGAGGTGTTGGAAGACCTTGAGGAATCTGGTGAAACAAAGTTGGTAAGCGGTTTTGATTCATTGAAAAAGCGGGGCTATCAAGGAGACTTCCTTTTTGTAAATATTGAAAGGATCATGACTCGCGATTATAAGCTCACCCCATGGGAAACTTTTGTGATGAATTTGCATTATTTCACCCGTTTACTGAGTATCAATGATGTAAAATCCCTTGGACTTGATTCATCCAGCATAATTGAGGAGAAAGTTCCTATTGCCATTGAACGAAGCATCGACAGACGCATTCAGCGGTTTGAATCAAACGAATAGCCGCCCCCGATACACTCATACTCTGAATTAAATCAATCAATAGTATATCAAAGTCTTTTGCTTGCGATTGCTTGAAATCTTTAACAAAAAACCTCTGGTAAGTAGTTAGGCTTTCCATTTACCGCAGACCCATAATGTACTCTTCGGTAACAAGTTCTGAAAGACCCTTTCATAAAATGCTTTTTGCCTTTGCAACAACTCCTTCACGGGTATTTCGGGCAATTTCATTACAGTCCTGACCAACTTCTTGGGGAGCATGAAGCTAAGTTGCCAAATCGAAACGGTCGTCTCGAAGCAAAAAATTGTTATCCTTTTTCGCCCTGACTTGTCGGTACTTCAATTACAGCCTTGGGGTTATTGGTCTGTTTTTTAACCCTCTGTTTGCTGTCAACGAGAGTAGCATGAAAGCAAAGGTGGGTCAGATCGTTTCCCTGGATATGTGGAGTCGGAAAACTGATCGGCTCATCAGGGAATAGGGGCCAAGTGCCTTAGGGTTTGGCCATCGGACATTCAGGAACCGGACAGTTATGTATTTTATGCTCCCGGTTGTCGGCAGGTTCCCATCCCATTAATAGGTACAGAAAAAAGAAACCTATTATGTACGCTACAATTACATGCCATCCGCTTTTTATCCACTTTACAACATTTCGGGCTTCAGGGAATTTGTTTGTGATAGCAACACCGGCGGAGGATCCAAACCAGATCATCGATCCCCCGAAACCTACTGAATAGGCAAGCATTCCCCAGTCGTAATGTCCCTGATCGAGACATAATTTTGTTAGGGGGATATTATCAAAAACAGCCGAGAGGAAACCCAGTCCAAATGCAGTTATCCAGGATGCATCCGGAAGATCCTCAACAGGCATGAGCGAGGCACTGAAAACCAGGCAGAGCAGGAAGATTGTTCCTTTAATTGCGCCTGGCACCTCTTTCCATGGGATCGGACTGAACATAGCGCCAATAAGTATAGCTATCCATACTCCGAGAGCCGGCATATCGTAAACAAAATTGGAAACAATTGCAAAAATAAGCATGAATCCGACAAGCATAAGTTTTATCCATGAAATTTTGCTTTTGGGATTTGCATCTTTCTGAATTCTCTGGAATTTGTCCTGCTGGTGAGATGCAAACCATGCAAAGAAAAGAAGGGCGGCTCCGGCAGCAACAAAAGCATGAAAAACATTCAGAGGGCTAACACCATCAATCCACATCATGGTTGTTGTTGTATCTCCGACCACGCTTCCGCTTCCGCCTGCATTGCTTGCGGCTACAATAGCAGCAATATAGCCGATATGCACTTTACCTTTAAACACAACCAGGGCAATAGTCCCACCAATAAGTGCAGCAGCAATATTATCAAGGAATGCTGAAATAATAAAAACGAAAATCAGGAGAACAAAGGGTCCTTTCCAGTCATTGGGAAGATATTTTGGAAGCGCTTCAGGTACGCCTGATTCTTCAAAAACTTTGGCCAGAATTGCAAATCCCAGCAATAGGCCTAAAAGGTTTAACACTATTCCCCATTCACCCTGGCGAAGCCCTTTATCCATTAATTGCTCTATAAAGGGAGTCTCTCCAAACAAATGCTCCATAAAATGAAATCCCGGGTCAAAAATGAACTTGAAAAGGAGCAAAACAGTTAATCCGGTAATAGCAACCCAAAAGGTCTGGTTATGGAAGAGAGCCACTCCAAACAGAATCAAAGCAAAAATAATAAACTCGATTCTTACCGAACCAATTGAAGGGATAGTACCCGTTGAAGCGGAAACCGCAACAGGCAATAGAAAGAACATTAGCAGGAGAAGAACTTTCTTGGAAGTTCTTGTCATGGATCTAAGAAATGCGTATGACATAAATTGGAGTATGAATTGGTTAAAAATAAAACAGTCTATTCCCTAGGCTTAAACTCTCATTACTGAAAATGAAGAAGAACTGCGCGAAAAAACCATACTTAAAATCAGCGTGCGAATATAATGCGTAATCGATAGATTTCTTATATTTTTAGTTGGGTTTTTATGTAGGAAAGCCTTATTCAGAATCTTTATATTTATGCGACTACCCTTTTTGTCTCAAGGTACGCAAATATGAAAAAGCTCTTTTTGAACTTCAACCAGGAAAGTGTATTAAGTGGGAGTAAGAATGGAGAGTGGGGAAGTTTTGCAGGTCTTCACTCCTTCTCCCCAAACAATGCAAATGCATAAGCTCCCAGTGCAATTGCCTCGCTCGCTCCAATGCGGCTGGTAGCAATTGCCAATCTTGGAACCGGATCGTAGGTAAGGGTTTTGTTTGTTCCGGGAACCGGAATCTCTTTTGAATAGCTCTTGCAAAAGGCAGCCTCCTCATCGGCATTGTCGAGATTGAAAATCTTCTGCACAAGCCGGGGAAGCTCATTGATATAGGAAGGATAAAAGTTATTGTTTAACTCTTGTATCACTGATGGCATGTAAAGATCCTTTGCCCCGGTAATTCCTCCCCCGATAACAATTATTCCGTCGATAAGGGTAAAGAGATTGGCAATTGTGTCGCCAAGAGCCCTTCCGGTTTCGTGATAGGCTTTTAGTGCGGCATCTCTGTTTCCTTCCCTGTTGCCCGTCGCGATTTCGTAAATATCTTTTGGCATCAGCTCGTTAGGGTATTCAAGACCGGCATTTTTAGCATAAACTCTCTGCACCGAACGCGTGCTTACAACATCCTCAGCATTAACCTGAGGAGAAAAGCGGTTGCTGAAAAGCCAGACCTCAGCAGCAGCAGAATTATCGCCAATGAACAGCTGGTTTTTTCTTACAATTCCGGCTCCAATCCCTGTACCCAGAGTAAGACCTACGAGGTTATGGTATCTTTTTTTGATGCCTGCCGATTCCAGCTTACTGTTTATTTCGGGAAGTATGCCCCCAAGCGCCTCACCGTAAGCATACAAGTCGCCATCGTTGTTGATATACACCGGAAGATGAAATTCCTCTTCAAGTATTGCCTTAAGAGGCACCCCGCCACGAAAAGCCGGGAGGTTATATAAATCTCCGATTATTCCATTCGGATAGTCGGCCGGACCGGGGAATGCAAAACTGATAGCTACAGGTTTTCCGACAATAGCCGCAATAACCTCCCTGAATCCGGTTTTCATCGTTTCAATGCAGAGGTTGAGATCATCACCATTGGCGCGCCTGGTTATGTCTTTAATCATTGCTTTCCCTCTTTGAAGGGCATTGAAAACAAAATTAGTCCCCCCCGCATCCAGGGTAAGCACGATACGTTCGTCTGAATAGATGTTCATTATTTCTGCTTTGCCAGGTTAAGAGCAATTATGAAAACATAAAGCATGCACGCCATAGGTACAAAGAATCCGGCCATTAATCCAAACTGATCGGCGGTAATACCGAAGAGAATCGGAACAATAGCACCGCCTATGATTGCCGTTACCATGAGACCGGAAATCTCATTGCTCCTTTCGGGCAGGGCATCAATTGTAATTGAAAAAATGAGTGGGAAGATGTTGGCAAATCCCAATCCGATTACAAAAATAAACACAAAAGCAATTAAGGGACTTGGGGAAACGAACAAACCTGCTATGCCAGCCATTGAAAGCACGCTGGTTATAATGAGGAACTTCTTGGGAGAAATCCAATTCAGAACCACTCCACCCATAAAGCGACCCGTCATGAGTGAGATGAAAAAGAAGAGGGTGCCAAACAAGCCCTTCTCTTTTATGTTGAAGTCGAATTTGGATTCCAGATAGTTGGGAAGTTTTGCGCTCATGCTGACTTCAGAGCCCACATATACAAATATCCCGAGTACCATTAACAATACAAGCGGATTCTTGAGGAGTCCGAGGCAGGATTTTAAGCTTGCAGGGGTTTCTTTTAGGGTTTTGTCTTCTTTTATTGGAGTAAGGAAAAGGTATATGATCACGATTAAGATTACAATTCCATAGATGGGAAACAAGACTTTCCAGTCGAGCCCGAAAAATCTCGCAACGAGTATCGGGATCAGAGAGCCGGAAAGCGATCCGATTGCTTTTACAAATTGCGCGAAAGAAAGATTTCTGGAATATTTTCCTTTGGGAGATACATCCCTCATAATGGGATTGCCGGCAACCTGCAGCAATGTTGCCCCGGTGCCCATAAAAAGCAGTCCGCCAAGGATCATTTCAAAAGACTCGTATCGGCCAATAATCGGCAATGCCATTCCAATGAGGGCAGCGATCAGACCCAGGGTAAGCACATGTTTTCTGCCTTTTCGTTCCTGGTAGATTCCCATGGGAATAGAAAGAAGTCCAAACATTATAAAAGCCATAAAGGTTACCAATCCCGCTTGAAAATTGCTCAGGTCAAAATCGTTCTGCAACTGGCTGGTTAGCGGTCCCGATACGTCGCCGAAACCCATGATAAGAAATGTCAGAAAAATTGGAATGGAAGCGAAATTGGTATTCTTCATTGCTGTAGGTATTTAAATGCTTGTTATTAATGAATATCGGAATAGTTGCAAAGAAAGGAAACATCCATTAAAAACGGATTAATCAAAAATTAATATCGGAACCAAATATAGTTAAATTGTGGAAAAATTACCTCACAGCCTGAAACGCTTGCTTGAGTATGAAGGGCCGCAGGTACCAATTTAGAAATAGCATTGAAGGAAATCAAGATATTTCTTATATTTTTGATGCAGATATCGGTATTGCTTTGGCTGATAATAAATGAAACTTCCATCCACAATTTTTATTTAAGTTGGAGGAGGCACAAAAGGACATGAACTTAGCGGAGCGATCTCATGAACGAAGTGAACAAAATTAACGATAACTCAGGAAGTTGGGCGCATGTAAGTTCCATGCGGCCAATTAATTAAATAAACTGGTTTCGAATGAAAAACAACAAGCTTTCTTTTATCATGTATTTAATTCTCCTGGCGATGTTAACTCTGGGCTCTGCCTGCGCATCACAGCAGAAGCACAAAAAACATAAGGCTGTTCCGTGCCCTTGCGAAACCCGGCATAAAGTAAAACATTAATATCCCAACCCTTTTTGCTTTAATCGGCAGCGCATGGAATCCGGCAAACCGCCTGATTGCAGCGAAATCTATGCCGTTATCCGTTCCAATTCCGCCCCCACAATTTCTTTTTTCATTTCAAGGCTTGGTCGGTAGTTTATTCCAAATTCAAAGTTGTTGGAAATAGTATTTTTAGCGCCTTTCGTTTTTTCTTTTTTGGTGGTTACAAGGGGGAAAAAGGTTCCTATTGCACCGGTTTGTACAATATTGCCTTCTTTGAGTTCCTGTAGGAGGAATTCTTGCAGAGAATACATGAAATGGACAATGTTTGCTTTCGAAAATCTTTTGTATTGACTGAATTTCTCAAGAAACACATCTGGCGTAATGATTTCATTTATTACAACTGAGGGGCGCAATAACACTTTCTTTTTGTCTCTTGACCCGGGATTGATTGAGGGTATTAGTTTATATGAAACGGCCATAGTTAATAGGTTTTACGTTATTTAAGCAGCTTTTCAGGATTTTGAGAATTTTTTATTTTGGATCCGTTTTTCTGCGGACTGGATTTTCACCTGTGGAAAATTATTTTCCACTCATGGAAAAAAAATATCCATGAGTGGAAACTTTTCCGGGTTAAGCAGGAAATTTTTCCTGAATAAATAGGGCAAAATACCTGCTGTTTTAGGTTTAAGGACTTATACTTTCTCGTATTTTATGGCACTCAAAGTCTCTTTAATGCGTGTGCCAGGGGTAAATATGATGCTTGCTCCTTTAATGGCCGAAGCCTTAACTTCTTCGGGAGTAGCTTTCCCCTCGGAACTAATGGATGTTCTCAGGCTTCCGAGATCGCCCAAACGGACAATGGTTCCCTCGGCGAGACTGTCGACAGCAACATCCACCATAGCATACAGTACCGCACGGATGTCGGCGCCGCTCACGGTACAGGTTTTCTCAATAGCTTTGGTTAAACCTGCCAGGGTTAATTCGCCATCCATTACCGGAGTTGCATAAAACTTCTTTTCGCCTCCTCCGGCTACGCCAGGTTGGCCTTTTTCGATAACTTTAAATTTAATTGCCATTTTGTAAAAGGTTTAAAATTAATAATTAAAAAAAACAACCGTTTCTTTATATGTTTTTGGGCGCTGCTTTAAAGTTAAGGCAATGGTGGTTATTGGAAAACTGTTGGTTACTAAAGGTTTTCAGGCTTATTTTAATTAAAGGTAAAATGTTAGAATGAAAAATCCAAATTAAAATATGGAATGATTTTTAACTTGAGGGAGAAGTGCTAATATCCCAGGATCTCCAAAAGCCCTTTTAGTGTTTTTTCCGAGGGAATAACAATCTCCCATTCATATTTGGCAATTATACCTGATCTGGCGAATTTGTGATTGTCATAGTCATAGCCTCTTCAATTGTGTCTCCAATTAATTTGGGCTGGTTTGGATATGCATAGAACATTTTAAAGTAACGCAGAACTAACCTATCCACGCAAGAGGCTCTGGTAAGCCATGGTCATGAAAAGGAATCTCCAAGCTCCCTTCACAGAATTTCTATATCAAATACACTTAAAAAATTGTTGTGATTAACCTATAAAAACAATTTCATTTCTCAATGAATTGATTTCTAAATCAAATATCATTGTTGTCCGGTAAAAAATATTAATGATTAACAGATTCTTCACTTCACTTCGTTTCGTTCTGAATGACAGTCAATTATGTGTCATGACAGGAGTTGGTTGGGGTTGGTTGGCAGCGAAGCTGCCAACCAACCCCAACCAACTCCTGAAACTCGAAATAGCTTGTCATTCCGATCTGCCTTAGGCGGAGAGGAATCTCAAATCTTTTACCGGACAACAATGATCAAATATATTACTTTAGATACTTATTTTTAAATGACCCCAATTCATGACCTTCCAGAATATCCTCGCCAAATACCGTAAAATTTCATTTTCAGAACGTGACAAAGGCGATCGCTTTGAACGATTAATGCAGGCCTATCTCCAAACTGACCCCAAATATTCTTTTCTTTTTACGAGAGTCTGGATGTGGAAGGATTTCCCGGGAAAAAGTGATCTGGGATTTTCTGATACAGGTATTGATCTTGTTGCATTGACTCATGAATGGGATTATTGGGCAGTGCAGTGTAAATGCTATCAGGAAAGCTCAATTATAGATAAACCGTTTCTTTCCACTTCAAGCCGGGAGTTTAAGGATGAGAATTTAAATACGGCCAGCTTAGCGCATAGATTTATAAATGATAATTAGACCTTCAGATTATTTATTGAAATACTTAGCAAATATTAAAATAATTATTAATTTTATTTGAGGACCATAAATTAGACCTAAATACCAATATTGGAAATATAGGTGCTACTTTATGAGATCTATAAATAGGTTACCAACCATACTAAGTATGACTTTCCTGATAATAAAGTTCCCAAATTGAGAATTATTTTTTATCTTTGCATAATTCAAAATAAAAAATGGAGCGAATTTATTCAAAAAGTACATTAAGAGAATATTGGGAGAAACATCCTAATTCTGAGCAATATTTAAAGACGTGGTATGATACAGCAATGAATTCTGATTGGAAAAACCCAAGTGATATTAAGTTGACATATGCAAGTGCAAGTATTCTAAAGAATAGCAGGATTGTTTTTAATATTAAAGGAAATTCCTACAGACTTGTAGCAAAGTTTAATTTTGAAAAACAATGGATCTTTATCAGATTCATTGGTACACATGCAGAATACGATAAAATTGATGCCAACATAATTTAAAACATTAAAAACATGAACATAAAACCTATTAAATCTAAATCTGATTATCTGGAAGCATTAAACAGACTTGATATCATTTTTGACGCGAAAATTGGTTCACCTGAAAGTGACGAAGCAGACGTGCTTGGTTTAATGATCGATGAATATGAAAAAAAGCATTATCCTATTGACGCACCAGACCCAATTGAAGCTATTAAAATCAGAATGGAAGAAATGCAATTAAAGCAAATAGATTTAATTAATGAGA
>JAIFNN010000065.1 GCA_020047715.1 Bacteroidota bacterium
GTAAGGAAGTAATCCGTCACATCCACATTATCGTCCAAAAGAACTATTATCCGGGGATATTGAGATTTGGAGGAGTCAAGATAAGGGAGCAAATCGTGAAACAGCTCGTTCTTGTTTCTTTTCTTGACATTCAGCAATAGAATCCGGACACCGGGATGATTATCCCCCACCGACTCGAATGCAAATATTGAATCATTCCCCTTTTCTACTCCAGACCTGCTTACCTCTGGGGGCATATTGCCCGGATAGGAAACCATTTCCTCGGGATAAGGGCTTGTGAGATCGATTCCCAGTTTACTTCCATAGCCCATGCTTTGAGCAGAATGATGTAGGTTAAAGTCGAGGTTGGAAACTTTCCGAAGAATTTCGGCATAATCCGCAATTATTTCTTGCCGGTCCAACACAACCATATACTTGTTGAACATCATCTGTCCGGCTCCCCAAAGGGCATTCATAACTTTCTCTGCTTGTCCCGGGAATGATTTGGCAATTGAAGTAATGGTAAGGTTGTGTGCAACCCCGAACTCGGGAATATTCATTTCTGTAAGTTCAGGAACCACCGTTTTTTTGATGGGCCAGAGGAATATACGTTCTGTGGCTTTGGCGATCCAGGCATCCTCCATGGGAGGAATGCCCACCACAGTGGCAGGAAACACTGCATTTCTGCGATGAGTGATGCAGGTAACATGAAAAACCGGATAATTATCGGTGAGGGAATAAAAGCCTGTATGATCGCCAAAAGGACCTTCGGGACGAAATTCTTCTTTTGGGTCTACATAACCTTCAATGATAATATCGGCATCGGCCGGCACATCAATATCCTGTGTTAGGGCTCTGACAAGCCGAACAGGGCTCTTTCTGAGGAATCCGGCAAAGATGTATTCGTCGAGTTGGTCGGGCAAGGGGGCGGTTGCGCAATACGTAAGGACCGGATCTCCCCCGAGAGCAACTGCAATGGGCATGAGTTTACCTGCTTTCTTGTACTTTTCGAAATGAGATGCACCGGTTTTATGCCGATGCCAATGCATTCCCGTGGTGTTTTTATCGAAAACCTGCATGCGGTACATCCCAACATTGCGGTTTCCTGTTTCAGGATCAATGGTATGGACCAGAGGGAAGGTAAAAAATTTCCCTCCATCGAAAGGCCAGGTTTTGAGAACGGGGATGGAACCCAGATCAGGGTTGTGCTGTACAATTTCCTGACAAGGAGCTTTCTTCTTTGATTTTACAGGCATATAGCCGGCATACCGGGCCAATGAAGGCAAAACGCCTATCTTGGATATCCAGTTTTGCCGAGGTTCGGAGAGCAAGTCCAGAATTGAAGCGATGTTTCCGGCTACCTCGTCAAGACTTTCGATTCCCAAGGCAATGCACATTCTCTTTTCCGAACCCAGCGCATTAATCAGAACCGGAAAATCGGTACCTGTATTTTCAAACAATAATGCCTTTCCCCCTCCAGGCAACTTTGAGAAGCGGTCGGCGATTTCTGAAATCTCCAATTCAGGGTCAACGAATTGACTTATGCGAACCAGCTCATCGTTTTTCTCAAGTACAGCGATGAATTCGGAGAGAGAAGAAAAAGCCATTCGGTTTAATCCTCGGATTTTGCTCCCATGGCAATTTTCTCGAGCATTTCGGTGGTAACAGACTTGGGTCTTTCGAGGGAGTAACCCAAAGCCCTGTCCCAAACGATATTTGCACAAATACCAATAGCTCTGCCAATCCCGAAGAGGACGGTATAGAAATCGTACTCGGTAACACCGTAATGCCACTGGATAATACCAGACTGGGCGTCAACGTTTGGCCATGGGTTCTTGGCTTTACCCTGCTCCCTCAAAATATCAGGAACTACCTGGTAGAGAAGGTCTGTGTATTTGAAGAGGATATCATCCGGAAGGTTTTTCTGACAGAATTCCCTCTGGAACGAATAACGGGGATCGGTTTTGCGAAGTACCGCGTGACCGTAGCCGGGAATAACCTGTCCGGAATGCAATGTATCCCATACAAATTGTTTCATTTCATCCACAGTTGGCACTTTCCCGTCCATTTTCTCGCTCACATCCTGCAGCCAGCGGAGAACCTCCTGGTTGGCAAGTCCGTGAAGTGGTCCGGCAAGACCGTTGATCATAGAGGAAATGGCAAGGTACACATCCGAGAGGCTGCTGGCAACCAGATGGCCGGTGTGTGCGCTTACATTGCCGCTTTCGTGATCGGCGTGAAGAATAAAGTTCATGCGGGTAACTTCGTCATAAGGAGCTCCAATACCCATCATATGGGCAAAATTTGCACCCATATCGAGGTTTGGGTTCGACTGAATCCTTTTACCATCGCGGTATATTTTTCGATAAATATAAGCACCTATTTCAGGCAATTTTGCCAGGAGGTTAAGTGCATCCTCATAGGTTGGGTCCCAATAGTCGAGTTTATTTACTCCGGCATGGTATTTCTTATTGAAAAAAGATTCTCGCGACATGCTAAGGATAGCTGTGGAGAAGATTGTCATCGGATGGCTGCAGCAGGGGAAAGCATCAATAACCTCATAAACATATCGGGGGAGGATTCTGCGCTTGTTGAACTCGTCAACGATTTCGGCAAGCTCGGTGCTATTAGGAATATCCCCCGTAAGAAGCAGGTAATAGAGACCCTCGACATAAGGCATTTCGGCACCCTTAGGCTTTGGAAGCAGCTCAAATACCTGCCCAAGTGTGTATCCCCGGTAACGGATCCCTTCCTCAGGGTCGAGGTAAGAAATATCGGTAACAAGACTTTTAATATCCCTCATACCTCCAATAATCTGAGATATAGTGACTTTATCCACAACAACTTCTCCATATTCTTTCAGAAGTTTTTCGGTTCTGGGTCTCCATGCCAAAATTTTTTCGTGGAGCTGCTGTTTAACGTTTGCCATTTTATACCGGTTTGAGTTTATCTATGAATACAAAAGCCTTAATGCGTAAAAATAGTATTTTTTTACATTTACACATATAGACTTGTACATTTGAATAGATGTTAGTGGAATAACAAACCCATAAAACACGGAAACCCTTATATTCTTTAAGAAAAAGGCATTTGAATATATCTCAGTGTCAGATTATTTATAACCGTTCTTATTTAAAACAGGTTTCTTTGAACTTTATACTCTATTATTTCAAAAGGTCCAATACATCTTTGGGTAAAAACACATTTGAAGAAATGTCTGTTGTTTCTTTGATGTAAAGTATTGTAATAAGCTTTTTCCCTTTTGCCAATGGTAATAGCTTGGCTTTTTGTTCCAATTTACTCATCAATGAAGCAGTGTCGGTAATTTTCGACCACTTGCATTCACCAATAAGTAAATACTTCTTATCTGTTGATTCAGCAACAACATCCAATTCCATGGGCTCATTGTTTAGATTTGTGCCCCACCACCTATGGGCAACATCAAAATCAATATTATTAATCGGGTTCATTGGAACGCTTCTTCTGCAAAGGTTTTCCCATTCAAGAGAAACATAATTGGGAAGTCGGGATATAAAAGCATTATAAACCTGCTCTGTCAGGCCTAGTTCGAGACGGGAAAGATTACCCACCAAAAAGGTAAAATAAAAGTTCATAAAAGGATCAGAGATTTTGTAAACTCCTTTTTTACTGTTCTTTTCTAATTCCCCAAAAGGGACTTCCCGCTTTAAATATCCTAATTGAATCAGATTATCAATAGGTCTTGATAGTTGTGTTGCTGGTTTATTCAGTTTTCCGGCGATTTCAGAAAGTCGGTTACTACCATTTCCAACAATTGACAGAATTGAAAATGCTTGTATCGATTCTCTCATATCATCCAGGAACAACCTCAGGGGCTCTTCGTGCAGTACCCCAAACCGATCAAATATAATATTTTTGATTGCTGCCTCCAAAGTTTTTTCTTCCGCCCTGAGCTCCCAATATCGAGGTACACCGCCCCAAACCGAATATTCAACAACAGATTGCACCGGCTGGCATTCCAAAGCCTGACTAATCCAACCGGCTTCGAGTGGCGTAATTTTCATAATTTCATCAGCCCGACCGTATAACGGAGCAGAGCTATCTAAAATTAACCCTTGCATCATCTGCTGGGACGAACCGCAAAGAATAAGATGATATTTTCTTTCCTTAGTATTATCAACAATTTTCTGAATAATGCTTGGCAGGCTTTGAGAGCCCTTCACAAGATATGGCAACTCATCAATACACAAGCTTAATGGTTCTTTGATTACGTTATTCAGATTCACAAATAATGATTCCCAATCAGGATAAACAACAGAATCAAACCCCGGTATTTTCTCCCCAATTGTATTTGCTAACTGCATCCGTTGGACTGACTCATCGGTCTGCTGCGCGATAAAATAAATATCACTTGGTTTTAACGTATTCCTGATAAGTGTCGATTTCCCACAGCGACGGCGACCATAGATAATAATAAGTTTGGCCTTTTTACTATCGATGGCTTTAATTAAGCGTTGTTTCTCTTTTTCCCGGTTGAAGAATTCCATGCTTAGAATTATGTTTCACAAAAATAATGTTTCTCAAACATAATATCAAATTTATTTCTGTTTTGTGCAAGCAAAGGAAACATTGTTTCGACACTATTTTGACCTAAAAGCATAACTATTGGTCATGATACTACATATGGAAAAATCCACAGCCATTTCCGGGTTGAGATGTAATGTCTCCCAAACCAAAAACCGCTTTAAAAGTAAAAAACTTTCAAAGCGGTTTTAAGATGTTAGATTAGAAACGGCTAACTATTTCTCATATCCATAAACTGCGGTATCGCCCAATTCTTCTTCAATGCGAAGCAATTGGTTATACTTGGCAATACGGTCGGTACGGCTCAGCGAACCGGTTTTGATCTGACCTGAGTTGGTTGCCACAGCGATATCTGCGATGGTGGAATCTTCAGTTTCACCCGAGCGATGTGATGTTACCGAAGTAAACCCTGCTCTGTGGGCCATTTCAATAGCGTTCAGTGTTTCGGTAAGAGTACCGATCTGGTTAACTTTAATAAGTATGGAATTTCCACATCCCATGGCAATACCTTTTTTCAGGTATTCAACATTGGTTACAAAAAGGTCATCTCCCACGATCTGGCATTTGCTTCCGATTTTATCGGTAAGGATTTTCCAGCCGTCCCAGTCGTTCTGGTCCATACCGTCTTCGATAGAATCGATCGGGTATTTGGAAATCAGCTCGGCCATATAATCTGCTTGCTGAGCAGAAGTTCTTTTTGCACCGTTGGCACCTTCGAATTTGGTGTAATCGTAAATTCCGTCTTTGTAGAATTCAGAGGCAGCGCAATCAAGAGCGATTGAAACCTGTCCACCTTCTGATTTTCTGCCGGGTTTGTAACCAGCGTTTTTAATAGCGGTGATAATGCTTTCGAGGGCATCTTCAGTTCCTTTTAGGGCAGGGGCAAATCCACCTTCATCACCCACAGCGGTGCTGAGGTTACGATCGTGGAGAACTTTTTTAAGTGAATGAAAAACCTCTGCGCCCATTCTGAGGCCTTCGCGGAAGGAAGGAGCGCCAACGGGGCGGATCATAAATTCCTGGAAAGCGATTGGAGCGTCGGAGTGTGATCCCCCGTTAATAATATTCATCATAGGAACGGGAAGAACATGAGCATTTGTGCCGCCGATGTAGCGATACAAAGGCAGATCATGATAAAGGGCAGCAGCTTTAGCAACGGCCAGAGAAACACCGAGCATTGCATTAGCACCAAGTTTTCCTTTGGTTTTTGTGCCATCGAGAGCGATCATTTTATGATCAATTGCAACCTGATCAAAAGCACTCATTCCAATTACTTCCTGAGCGATGATATTGTTTACATTATCAACGGCTTTAAGAACGCCTTTTCCAAGGTAACGTTTTTTATCGCCATCCCTGAGTTCTATAGCCTCATTTTCGCCGGTAGATGCACCGGAAGGAATAGCAGCGCGGCCCATCAGACCACTAGCAAGGGTAACTTCAACTTCGATTGTGGGATTTCCACGTGAATCGAGAATCTCGCGAGCATGAACATCAACAATTTGTCCCATAATAATTTTGTTTTAAATGATTGTATTAAGCGGTGTTTCTTAAAAAAAGGGATAAAGTATAAAATTACCTTATCCCTTTTATATAAAAAACCCTAAGGTATTATTTATGCGTCTTTCTTTTCCTGATCTTCAGCGTTGCCATCATTGGCATCTTCCTGGGAGGCTTCTGATACCGGGCCCTCTTCGATGATTGTTGCCTCCTCGATTGCGGGTACAGCAGCTGCGGCAGTTGCTTTAACTTCCACATGATCACCAGCTATTGCCTCGACTTTTTTCTTGGCACCCCTGCGGCTTCTGGCTTTCGTTTTAGCAGAAGAAGCTTTAAGCATGTTTTCGTTAAAGTCGACGAGCTCCATGATACACATATCCGCGTTATCGCCCAAACGGTTTCCCAGTTTGATAATACGGGTATATCCTCCGGGCCTGTCGGCTACTTTGATTGCCACGTCGCGAAACAACTCGTTTACAGCATCCTTGTCCTGAAGATATCCGAATACCACCCTGCGTGAGTTGGTTGAGTCATCTTTCGACTTAGT
The DNA here is from genome assembly GCA_020047715.1 of Bacteroidota bacterium. GTDB lineage: Bacteria > Bacteroidota > Bacteroidia > Bacteroidales > JACJXF01. Next base: position 6,587 of record JAIFNN010000065.1, read on the forward strand.
GATAAGGGGCTCAACATAAGTGCGCAATTCTTTAGCCTTGGCGGTTGTGGTTTTAATCCGTTTGTGCAATATCAGCGAGGCAGCCATATTGGCAAGCATGGCTTTACGATGTGCGCTTTTTCTACCTAAGTGGTTAAAACTTTTCCTATGTCTCATTTTCTGTTATTCCTTGTCTAATTTGTACTTATTAATGTCCATTCCGAAATTAAGGCTCATTGCGGTAAGCAACTCATCCAGTTCGGTTAATGATTTCTTTCCGAAATTCCTGAATTTGAGAAGATCATTTTTATTGAATTTCACCAGGTCTCCAAGAGTTTCGACTTCAGCTGCTTTGAGGCAGTTGAGAGCGCGAACGGAAAGGTCCATATCCACGAGTTTGGTTTTCAGAAGTTGTCTCATATGCAGCACTTCCTCGTCAAACTCTTCGTTTGCGAATTTCTCATCCGAGTCGAGGGTGATTTTCTCGTCGGAGAAGAGCATAAAGTGGTATATAAGAATCTTAGCCGCCTCTTTAAGCGCATCCTTCGGGAAAATAGATCCATCGGTATCGATTTCGATGATCAGTTTCTCATAGTCGGTTTTCTGTTCAACACGATAGTTTTCAACAGCAAACTTAACGTTTTTAATTGGAGTGTAAATCGTATCGATTGCTATCAGGCCAAATTCCGGGTCAGCCGGTTTGTTTTCGTCAGCCGTAACATAACCTCTACCTTTGCTGATATAGAACTCCATCTGAAGTTTAACGTCGGTTTCCATGTTACAGATAACCAATTCAGGGTTCAGAACTTTGAAACCGCTCAGGAATTTTGAAAGGTCACCAGCTTTGAACACTTCCTGGCCGGTAAGGGTAACGGTGATTCTCTCATCATTAACATCATCGATCTGCTTTTTAAAGCGGATTTGTTTAAGATTGAGAATAATTTGGGTTAGGTCTTCAATGACTCCGGTTATGGTAGAAAACTCATGTTCAACACCTTCAATTTTAACTGTAGATATTGCATAACCCTCAAGTGAAGACAACAAGATTCTTCTGAGCGCGTTCCCAACAGTTATACCGTATCCTGGTTCAAGGGGACGGAACTCGAATTTTCCTTTGCACTCATCGGATTCGAGCATTATAACCTTGTCGGGTTTTTGAAAAGCTAAAATTGCCATAAAATCAGTTGTTATATTATTTTGAATACAATTCGACGATCAGCTGTTCCTTAATGTTTTCAGGAATATCCTCTCTCTCGGGCTTGTTCAGAAACTTGCCAGACATTTGATTAAAATCCCACTCTAGCCATGATGCTGAAGTACGACGAGAGGACAGTGAATCGGCAATTGCTTCAAGGGATTTGGATTTCTCCCTTACGCTTACAATATCGCCTGCTTTAAGAATATATGAAGCAACGTTTACAATTTCTCCATTTACGGTAATATGACGATGTCCTACCAACTGTCTGGCGGCAGCACGAGTTGGTGCTATTCCGAGGCGGAATACAACATTATCCAAACGCGATTCCAAAAGTTGGAGCAGAACCTCACCGGTAACACCCTTACTACTTTGAGCTTTCTCAAAGAGGTTTCTGAATTGTTTTTCCAGGATACCGTAAGTATATTTAGCTTTCTGCTTTTCTTTGAGCTGAATGCCGTATTCAGAAGTTTTACGTCTTCTTTTATTAGCCCCATGCTGTCCGGGGGGAAAGTTTTTCTTTTCAAAAGTTTTGTCAGCACCGAAAATAGCTTCGCCAAATTTTCTGGCTATCCTGGTTCTTGGTCCTCTATATCTCGCCATTTATGTAAGTATTACACTATTTTAATAAAATATTTTTTATACCCTTCTTCTTTTCGGGGGACGGCATCCGTTGTGGGGAAGAGGAGTAACATCAACGATTTCAGTCACTTCGATTCCTGCAGTGTGGATAGTTCTGATAGCCGATTCTCTTCCGGCACCAGGTCCTTTAACGTACACCTTAACTTTTCTCAGGCCGCTGTCATAGGCTACCTTTGAACAATCGGCAGCTGCCATTTGCGCAGCATACGGAGTATTTTTCTTCGAGCCTTTGAAGCCCATTTTTCCTGCTGATGACCAGGAGATCACTTGTCCGGTATTATTGGTAAGTGAAACGATAATGTTGTTAAATGAGGCATGAACATGAGCCTGCCCGGTAGGTTCAACATTAACCACTCTCTTCTTGGTCGATCCGGTCTTTTTTGCCATCTTCTTAATTCTTATTTAGTTGCTTTCTTCTTGTTTGCGACAGTTTTCTTCCTTCCCTTACGGGTTCTGGCGTT
>JAIFNN010000224.1 GCA_020047715.1 Bacteroidota bacterium
CCTGCCCCGGCCTGGAATGAAAAGCCATCCTTTATGATTCCTGCCGCATCGCAAAATTTAGCGGTAAGTTCGGCCAGCAGAAGCCGATCGGGACTTTTTGTAATCTGGGTGGTTCCTGAAACGATTTTTTCCGGATCACCAAGTTTGTCAACCACTACAACAAAGTCGACATAATTCCCCTGAATCTGCCAGGGTATGCAGGGAAAGGGAACAAGATTGTCTGTAACGGCAATAACTTTATCGGCATATTGCGAGTCGGCCAGGGCAAACCCCAGCAGTCCGCATGCTGATGGCCCGTGCAGCCCATTTGCATTTCCGAAGGCGTCGGCAGTGGGAGCACCAATCACAGCGATATCGATCTTCACCTCCCCATCCTGTATAGCCTGATATCGGCCACCATGAGAACGAAGCATACCTGTGCCCTGCATCTTGCCTTCAGAAACAAATTTGCCAAGCGGGCCATTCATGCTTCCCTCAATAGAGGTGATTGTGCCATCCTCGAGGTAGGGAATCAGATGGGCGTGACAGGGGAAGGAAGCCGATGGGAACCAGCGCAGGTTTTTAACTCCCAGCTCATGGGCTATGTCGAAAATCATATTGGCCAGCAAATCGCCGTTGCGAAAATGATGATGGGTTGAAATGGTCATCCCGTCTTTTAACCCGGCTTTCTGCAAGGCCTCCTTTAAGCTGGAAACAATTTTATTGCCGTCTTCTGGAAAATCGGAATTGCTTCTGATGGCAGGAGCATGTTTGTTGCCGGATGGAATAAAGTTTCCAACGCCCATGTAAGGGGTTTGTTTCTCCCCGTTCAGTTCGGTGGGCACAAAGCGGCCTGCTGCATTGCGGATCATATTATTTTGCTTCATATTCCTTCCTCCAGTCGTTAGAAATCATACCCAGGCTGATCGCCAGATCCAAAATTTTCTGAGCGCGTTTCACAACCGGGGCATCGATCATTTTGGTACCCAGTGAAACTACTCCCAAACCTCTCTCCGAGGCATCCAAAAAGGCGTTGACAATTTTCTTTGCCTTTTCAAGCTCTTCGGGGTCGGGTGAGAATCCTTTATGAATGGTATCGATCTGTCGCGGGTGAATACATCCCATGCCCTCAAAACCAAGGCTCTTGGAATTTTTAACATTTGAATAAAGGGCATCCATATCCCCAACGTCGGAAAACACAGAATCGATAGCCTGAATTCCGGCAGCTTTGCAGGCATTCACCAATCGGGTACGGGCATAAAATGATTCGTCCCCGCTAAGGGTCCGCTGAACGCCCAGATCGGCAGTAAAATCCTCAAGACCAATGGCTAGTGCCACAATATTGTTGGAGCTGACAGCAATTTCGAAAGCTTTTTCCACTCCCAAGGCACTCTCGATAATGGGCATCAGGAAAACCGGGTTACCAACTCCGGTAAGAGTCTTGAGCCGCTGTATTTCAGTTTCCACGGCAACAATCTGGTCAGCACTTTCGCATTTGGGGACCAGTACAAGATGAATATTGTGAGGGATAATAAACCTGAGGTCGGCTAGTCCGGCGGGAATCTGATTAATCCTCACCATTCGCTCTGCGCCATAAAAATCGACCTGTCGAAGTGCGTTCCTGACCAGGAAGCGGGCTTCTTCCTTTTTATCGAAAGCAACAGAATCCTCAAGGTCCAGAATAATGGCATGAGGTTTATGCAGACCTGCATTTATCATCATAGCAGGCGAATTTCCGGGAAGGTACAAGCGTGAGAACCTGAATTTCTCCTTAAAGCTGGAATATCGATTCTCCTCAATCAGAGGCAGAAGGAACTCCATTTCGGTCTCGATCAGTTGCTTTACAAGAGCTTCGAGCCGGGCAGTCAGTACAAAAGGCAGCGCCCCGGAATCCTCTATACTGAGTAGGGCATTTTTAATGCCGAAGAATGTTAGCATATCCATTGTAGTTTTCCGGATATCTTCGCCATAGAGGGCGGAAACCTTGCTTTTCAGATCTACGACTAACCCGCCGGATTCCGTGATTTCGAGTTCCATAAAGCAATCACTTCGGACTTTTTCGCCTTTGTTGCCAACGGATGATTTTCTATTCATTCGGATTGAATTTGAGGGTATAAATTTAATCTTTATTCCAATTTGACATTGTATAGAAGGAGAATGGTTTTGAAGTTTATAGGTTTATAAGTTTTTGGGTTTAAAAAGTACATAATTGTAAACATATCAAACAGGTTTTGAACAGGCCAGCTGCATACCCCAGCAACAATCAATTTCCCAAACTATTCAGCCAGTTTACAAAAGGAAACTGAGAAGAATCCCGGCCGCCACAGCCGATCCGATAACGCCGGCAACGTTGGGTGCCATTGCGTGCATCAGAAGGTGATTTGAAGGATCCTCTTTCAATCCCATATTCTGTACCACCCTTGCGCTGTCGGGAACAGCAGAAACACCCGCTGCACCAATAAGGGGATTAATCTGATCATCCTTGGAGGCAAACAAATTCATCACTTTGGCAAAAAGCACCCCTCCGGCTGTGGCAAACATAAACGACAATGCCCCAAGTCCGAATATAAGGAGCGAATCGGAGGTAAGGAAGACGTCTGCCTGGGTTGAGGCACCTACAGTGATACCCAGAATTATTGTTACGATATCGATTAGAGGATTTCGGGCAGTTTCTGCCAAACGCTTGGTTACGGTTGACTCCTTAAGCAGGTTGCCAAAGAAGAGCATGCCCAGCAGCGGCAAAGCCGACGGCGAAATAAAGCTTGTAAGTATAAGCCCGATAATGGGAAACAATATCTTTTCAAGTTTGGAAACAGCCCGTGGGGGTTTCATTCGGATAAGGCGCTCTTTCCTTGTCGTAAGAAGCATCATGATGGGCGGCTGAATAACCGGAACAAGTGCCATATAGGAATAGGCAGCAATGGCAATGGGGCCAATAAGGTTTTTTACATAAATGGGTGCGCCGGTGATGGTGTGTCCGATGATGTCCACCCCGTTTGCCAGTTTCGAAGAAAGGAATATAGCAGTTGGACCGTCAGCGCCGCCGATAATTCCTATGGCTCCAGCCTCGCGAGGGTCGAAGCCAAGAGCGATGGCTCCGATGAAGGTAACAAATATTCCAAGTTGCGCTGCAGCCCCAAGAAGCATAAGCTTCGGGCGGGATATCAGAGCTGAGAAATCTGTCATAGCACCAATACCCAAAAATATGAGCGGAGGATAAATTCCATACCTGACCCCGAAATAGAGGTAATTAAGCACGCTCCCTTCCTGATAGATTCCAACCTGAAGGTTAGCCCCTCCATCCTGGAAGAATGGTATGTTTCCTAAAATAATCCCCGCTCCGATTGGAATCAGGAGCAATGGTTCATAATCGTAACGTATGGCCAGAAAAATAAACAGGAAAGCTACCAAAAACATAACCAAATGACCCCCCGTAGCATTCCGGAAACCGGTATAGGCCCAGAATTTCGTGAGACCTTCAACGATTTGCTCCGATACGCTAAGGTTCTCTTTCTGATCCACATTAATTTGCTGATCACCTAAAACCTCAGTAGGAACATCAATTTGAGTTGCATTGGCGTCCTGAATGAAATTAGCAGGTAAAACCAGGGAGTGAAGAACTGCAAGTACTGCCAGAATAACCACAATTGTAAAAAGCTTCTTCATTCTTTTAAATAATTTCGATTAGAGTTTCACCCTGAAGAACATTTTGTCCCGAAACAACCTTAATGCTCTCCACTACACCATCTTTCTCAGACAAAATCTGGTTAATCATCTTCATGGCCTCCATGCTCAGAATTTTTTGCCCCTGCTTGATAATATCACCGGGCTTGACATAGATATCAATTATTATCCCGGGCAAAGGCGATGCAATCGCAAATGCAGAGCCTCCTTCTTTTTTTTCTATCCTGGGTTTAACAGGAGTAGGTGAGTCTGTTCGAATGAGGGTAGGTGTTTTGGTTATCCTTTGCTTTTGTTCAATTTCAACGTCGAAACCAGTACCATTCACTTCAAGGTGAACAATATTATTCTCAACATTTTGTATATCAACACTGTATTCGTTTCCGTTGATCGTAAATTTATAATTTTTCATTCCTGTAAATGATTATCAAATCCTGTTAAACTGGTTTCTTACTGCATAAATCTTTGAACTCCAGGGAGAATAGGGTTTAGAGACTTTATTAATTGTTAAAACCCCACTTTCCTCATCATGAATCTCAAGAAAGAGATGAAGGGCCATAGCAATGGCAGCGGTTTCCTCCCCCGAGATACTGCTCTCCTTTACCGGTGCGGCTTCGACTCCCTCAACAAGCTTATCCTTTCTCCACTTCCGGTATAATAGTTTGGGCAGATAAAAAAAGAATAAATGCAAAAGCAGAAGTGAGAAAAAAACAACCACGTAGCCAAGAATGGCAATTACTATGATATTTGGGGTGATATTGCTCATGCCGAGAATAGTTATCATGGCTATAAAGGTATGTTTGGATGTTTCTTGGGAGGATTCATCTCCTTCTTGGTTGAAAGGGTTTGCAAAGCTCTGATTATTCTGAAACGGGTATTACGGGGCTCAATGATGTCGTCGATATATCCGTATTTTGCCGCTTCATAAGGGGTTGCGAATTTCTCGCGATATTCGTCCTCTTTCATGTCGGAATACTTTTTGGCTTCTTCCTCACTTGTGAAGCCTGCAATGTTTTTTCCTTCCAGAATCTCGATGGCACCTTTGGGCCCCATTACAGCAATCTCTGCACTTGGCCAGGCATAATTCATATCACCGCGCAGCTGCTTGGAGCTCATAACGTCGTGTGCACCGCCATAGGATTTTCTAAGGGTTATGGTAACCTTGGGCACGGTAGCTTCGCCATAGGCAAACATCAGTTTGGCGCCATGAATAATGATACCTCCATATTCCTGGGCGCTTCCCGGAAGAAAGCCGGGAACATCCACAAGTGTAACTACAGGTATGTTAAACGCATCGCACATTCTCACAAACCTTGCTGCCTTGCGGGAGGCGTTGATATCCAAAACACCGGCGAGGTGAATCGGCTGATTGGCAACAATTCCAACCGGCGAACCGTTAAACTTGGCGAAACCCACTACTATGTTTTTTGCAAAATCGCGATGCACCTCAAGGAATTCGGCTGAATCGACAATTCCGAATATCACATCCTTAACATCATATGGCTGATTCGAATTCTCTGGAATAATCTCATTGAGGGAGTCCTCGAGCCTGTCGATCGGATCCTTGCATTCAGTTGTTATGGGATCCTCAAGATTATTCTGCGGGAAGTATGAAATAAGTTTCCGGATAAGCAAAAGTCCCTCTTCCTCATCATCTGCAACAAAATGGCATACTCCCGATTTGGTGGCATGCACCTTGGCCCCTCCCAGTTCTTCGGTCGAAATCACCTCCCCTGTTACCGTTTTGGTGACCTTTGGACCCGTAACAAACATATAGGAAGTCTGGTCACTCATGATAATAAGATCTGTCAAAGCGGGAGAATAGACAGCTCCTCCTGCACATGGGCCGAAAATAGCAGATATCTGAGGGATAACTCCCGAAGCCATGATGTTGCGCTGGAATATCTCGGCATACCCTGCAAGACTTCTTACACCTTCCTGAATCCTTGCGCCACCACTGTCGTTGATCCCTATTACCGGAGCCCCAACCCTCATGGCCTGATCCATGATCTTGCAAATCTTTTTCGCGTGAGTCTCCGACAGAGATCCCCCAAAAATGGTAAAGTCTTGAGCGTAAACGAAAACAATACGCCCGTCGATGGTGCCATGACCTGTAATCACACCATCGCCAAGATACTGCTCATTCTCCAGACCAAAGTCATGCGCCCTGTGGGTAACAAACATGTCGTATTCCTCAAAGCTACCTTCATCCAGAAGAATTTCTATGCGTTCCCGTGCAGTGTGTTTTCCCTTGTTGTGCTGTGCTTCAACCCGGGCTTCTCCTCCGCCCTGCTTAGCTTTAACCCTGAGGTCAATAAGCTGTCGGATCTTATCTTTTTGTGACATTTTGATGTATGATGTTTTTAAACTTTGTTCTTTTAGGCTAAGGATTTTAAAGCATTCAAATATTTCAAAAGCAGCCAGAATACTTGCGCCCTTAATCAGGAAAGGCTATTCCCCACAGAATTCTGTAAGAACCCCATGAGTGAATTTGGGATGAAGAAAGCCAATACTCAGTCCTTCAGCTCCTTTACGCGGCTGTTTGTCAATTAGTTGAACCCCATTACTCTCAGCTTCGGTTAATGCCTGTGCTACGTCGGCCATGGCAAAAGCCAAATGATGAATTCCGGGGCCTTTTTTCTCAATGAATTTGCCAATGGGTCCTTCAGGGTCGGTAGACTCCAGAAGCTCAATTTTCGTGTCTCCCACCTTAAAAAAAGCGGTTTTAACTTTTTGATCCTTAACCTCTTCAATAGCATAACATTCAAGGCCCAAGACCTTTTCGTAATATTTGATTGCTTCTTCAAGATTGAGAACAGCTATTCCTATGTGTTCGATATGACTTGGTTTCATTTTACGAGATTTTTTTTTTGTAAAACACAAAGAAAGCTAAATGAAAATTGGAGATTCATGATTAATATCAAATAATTGGTTTTTCTTCAATTATTTTCATCCCTGCTTTACAACACGAGATTAAAGCCACTGTGAGCATTGATAAGAATTGTACCTAAAATGGTATTTCTTCATAAAAGTAAAATTTTAATCCTTAAATTTACATGTTTTCCCGATTACTGAACCGTATTTTAAACCGGATATAGATTTTTTTCTGAAAAAAATGACGCGTTGCTGCTGGTATATTATGCCTTCATTGTTATTATTGCTTCATATCCAGCCTCTTGCCAGCCAGATATGGATAAATGAGTTTATGGCCAGCAACTCGACCATAATTCAGGAACCTGCTTTTGGGGAGTATTCCGATTGGGTTGAACTATACAATGCGGGTCCGGCAGCTGTTAACCTCAAAGGATATTACCTAACCGACAATATCAGCATTCCCTCAAAATGGCAGATCACAGGTGACCTCACGATAGAAAGCAAAGGATTCGTTTTAATCTGGGCCGACGGACTCAACACCACGACGCATCCTATCTACAAGCTCTCGGCCGAAGGTGAGGAGGTCGGATTGTTTTCGCCTTCCCTGGTGCTAATCGACTCCATTACTTTCCCGGTTCAGAAAACCGATATTTCAGCCGGAAGGAATCGGGACGGATCGGGTGTTTGGGGATTCTTTCTTCAACCCACACCCGGAGCATCGAATGCCAGCTCTGAGTTTTTCTCCGATTTCACCAAAAACTCCCCTGAATTTTCCCTACGGGGAGGCATCTATAATTCTCCACAAGCCCTGGAGCTTTCAAGCCCGCTCGGCGGGATCATACGTTTCAGTCTGGACGGAGCAGAGCCAAACGATCTTTCGCCTGAATACATCTCCCCTATTCCCATTTCCGGCAATTCGATTGTGCGGGCAAGGATTTTCAGTGAAGGAGCAATTCCCGGTCCTGTAATCACCCATTCCTATTTTTTAGAGGGGGATTTGAAAAGCCGCAATCTTCCTGTTGTTTCAATAAGTTCCAACCCTGATAATTTCTGGGATGCAGAACGTGGCATTTATGTTCAGAATTTCAAACCTCTATGGGAAATCCCCGCAAATATTGAACTCTTTGAAAACAACGGCAGCGATCGGGCTGCGTTTAACGAACCGGTAGGGATCAAGATCAACGGGCTCTATTCGTGGCAGCTGCCCCAGAAAATGCTGGGAATATATTTCCGAGGACAGTACGGAAGTTCAAACCTCGACTATCCCCTGCTGTTCCACAAAGGACGATCGAGCTATAAGAACTTTGCGCTGAGGGCATCAGGGAGCGACTGGAGTTACACCCTTTTCCGGGATGTTCTGGGCCAGGATGCCTCGCGGCTCAACACAGAACTTGATTTTATGGATTTCAGACCCTCTATTGTTTTCTTTAACGGTCAATATATGGGAATTCACAACATCCGCGAAAAGGTGGATGCCGACTATATCGAAAAGAATCACAACATCGACCCCGGAACCTTCGACCTTGTTGAAAATGAAAACTACCCTGAGGCTGGCGATCTTGCCAATTACACGGTTCTGGAAGGATTGCTTTCGAAAGATCTGAGTGACGATTCTAATTTTGCAACTGTTTCAGAACTCATAGATATTGAAAACCTGACAGATCTGGTGATTGTGGAAATGGCAACCGGCAACACTTCAATCGACCATAATGTGATGGCATGGAAGCCAAAAGAGTCGGGCAAATGGAAATGGGTTATTATGGATCTCGACAGGGGATTTTTCAATCCGAGTAATAACCTTATAGGCTTTTATGTGGGGCAAAATTCCTTGCCCTTTAAAAGGCTTATGAACAATGAAGCATACAAGGCCTACTTTGCAAAGCGACTTTCTGATCAGCTATATACCAGTTTCCATCCCCAAAGGATGAAAACCCTGATCAACGCTCATGCCAGTGAAATTGAAAGCGAGATTCCCTTTCATGTAAACCGCTGGCTTGGAGCAACCTCATCATACGGCAATGCAATACCATCCGATATTTACTGGAATTCGAAGGTCTGCGATGTCAGGGCTTATGTGGAGGAAAGACCTATGGCTTTGCTGACAGACCTAAGTCGCTATGGCT
>JAIFNN010000076.1 GCA_020047715.1 Bacteroidota bacterium
CCGGCGGATTCAATATTTATAGTGTTTTACTTAGCAATGTTGATCAAACATCACCTATTAGTGCTTTTGCAAACAACTCTCTGGATGGACTTGCGGTTGCAACAACTGATCTTTCAGCATCAAGCGGCGATATGGTTATCATGTGCGGAGCTACTGCAAACAATACAACCATTACCTTCAACAACGGTTTCACCAATCAGTTTGAATCAAATGCAAGCTGGGGCGATGGTGTTGGCGGTAGTAAACCTGGATCCGGTGTAAATGAAACACCAGGCTTTAGCCAATCTGCAAGCGGTCGTATGGTATTGTGCGGTATGGTTGTAAAGAAATCATCAATATTAGTCCCTTCTTATTCAATAATTGCATTGGTAAATCCTATGTCAGGAGGAGCCATTTCGGGTGGGGATAACTATTCTGAAAGCCAATCTGCAACAGTAAGAGCAACAGCTTCTTCAGGTTATAAGTTTGATAATTGGACGGAAAATGGAACAAGTGTATCAACAAATTCTACATATACATTTACGGTATCAACAGACAGAATTCTAGTGGCTAATTTTTCTGTTATCCCATCATATTCGATATCAGTTTTAGTAAATCCTTCTAATGATGGATTTACAACAGGAAGAGGAATCTATTACTCTGGTCAGTCTGTTACTGTAAACGCTTTTGCAACTTCAGGTTATCAATTCGTAAACTGGACAGAAAATGACACAATTGTTTCAACAAATCCTTCTTACACATTTACTGTGACTTCAGACAGAACCCTTGTTGCAAATGTTTCAATAATTCCGACATTTACAATTACAACTTCTGCAAATCCAACAATTGGGGGAGCCACATCTGGCGGAGGTTCATTTAATTCAGGCTTATCAGTAACTGTAGCAGCTGATGTAGCTTCAGGTTATAATTTTGTAAATTGGACGGAAAATGACATAAGTGTATCAACCAACTCTACCTTCACCTTTACAGCATTATCAAACAGAACACTGATTGCCAATTTTTCTGAAATTCCGACTTATGCCATTGTAACTTCCTCAAATCCAGAAATAGGCGGAACTGCATCTGGTGGAGGCTCATTTAAATCAGGGCAATCAGTTACAGTTACAGCAACTGTGTCTTCTCATTACATATTTGAAAACTGGACAGAAAATGGCGTACCTGTTTCAACCAATCTCTCCTATGCTTTTACAGTATCTGAAGCCAGAACTTTAGTGGCTAATTTTTCAATTATCCCAATTAATACAAGTGTTCGAAATGAAAAGGCTGAATCTGTAAATGTATATCCAAACCCAGCAACCGACAAGCTTAATTATAATTCGGCAGATAAGCTGATTAGCAAAATTCAATTGATTGATTTGACAGGAAGAATTGTTTTTTCAACTGATGCACAACAACTCAACGGAAGTATTGATTTGACAGGAATAAAATCCGGTTTATATCTTATCCGGTTTCATACAGATCATTCTGTTTGTTCAGAGAAAGTTGTGATTAATTAGATTTCAATAAAATAAAAATGTTAAAATGAATAAAATAAGGATTTCTGCATTTACAGTAATTATAACAGCGATTTTTGCTTTAAATCCTCTCTGGTTATTCAGTCAGGATATAAAATCAAAAGACGCGCCAAGCTCTTCGGATCTTAAAGTAGTTAACAACCCTATTATTCAGGGGTTGGGTGTTTGTGATCCTCACATCCACATTTTCAATAACAAAGCCTACCTTTTTGCCTCGCACGACAGAGAGCCGGGTGCCAAATTCTATGGTATGTATGATTGGTGGATTTGGTCATCTTCTGATTTGGTGCATTGGGATTTAGAATTCAATTTGTTTCCGAAGGATATGTGGGTAGGTCCAACAAATAATTGCTGGGCTGTTGATGGCGCCGAAAGAAATGGCAAGTATTATTTTTATGTATCGGGAAACTGGAATACAGGTATTGCTGTCAGTTCCGATGGACCAGGAGGTCCATATAAGGATGCCTTAGGAAAATCAATTGGTGTTAATTACGACCCTACCGTGTTTATTGATGATGACAAAAATAAAACGCCATACCTTATTACAGCCGGATTTCCTTACAAGATTGCCAGACTCAACGATGATATGATTTCCCTGGCCGAAGAACCAAAAGAGCTTATCCATACCACTAATTCCTGGAAAGGCGATGGCGGTTTTATGCACAAACATAATGGAATTTATTATTTAAACGGACATGGTTCTGATTATTCAACAGCTACAAATATATATGGACCATATACTTATAGAGGTAAGTTCTATAAAAAATGGATTGACCATCCCACAATTTTTAACTGGAATAATCAAACATACTGTGCATTTGGCATGAGCGACGTTGATAATTTTTTCCGTAAAACTCATATAACTTATGCTCATTATAAAGACAATGGCGATATAGTTGCTTGTGGTGAAATAGGCGACTCATTCATTGGTGTTGGACAATATGACTGCTCGAAAACGATTCAAGCCGAATGGTATTTTGCTGCATCGAACGGCACCAAAAAACAGGAAATTGAATCGGGCTTTATTGTAGGTGACCTAACAAATAATGCATCACTTTATTATCAAAGAGTTCTTAATGTAGCTGCCAATGCAACAATAAGCGTGCAGGTTGCATCAGAAACCACAGGTGGAATTTTGGAAGTTCATCAGGATGAGACAAATGGAAAATTATTGGGCAAAATCAAAATTCCTAATACAGGAAGTTTATCAACCTATAAAACCGTGTCGGCTAAACTAAAAAATAAAGAGGGAATCTCAAACATTTACCTGGTTTACAAAGGAAAAATCGGGAAAAATGCAAATCTTGATTGGTTAACAATATCATCTACAGGTTCAATTCAGGAACAGCCAAAAGGTGAACCAATAATATTAGCAGCTAAACCCACAGCTGCTACTCCATCGGTTAGTGCCTACAATCAAATTGAGGCTGAAGATCTTATTTGTTACAACGTACTTCGAACTGTCGATGGATATGACAATGGGCCAATCAAACAAATTTCAAATCTTAAGAATATGAGCCACTCATCCTACTTAATTGACTTTGACTCGAACCGAAAAAAATCATTGACATTTCAGGCTAGATTATCTTCGGTAAAACCAGGCACTATTGAAATTCGTAAGGATAGTGTAACTGGCCCATTGTTAGGGATTTGTGAATATGAAAATACGGAAGGTAACCAGAAATGGATTACCAAAGAATGTATTGTTAATGCACCTGTTGGCATTAATCATATTTTCTTATTATTTAAGATGGATGAAGAAGTTAAATTTCATAATTCAGCTGCATCAGTTAATTTAAACTGGATAAAATTTGTTGAATGAATTACGCTTTCTGTGCTTTCCACAAGTATTCGGACAGATATTAAACCTAATATATGAAAGGACATACAACTGTTAAGAAATAATCTGTTAATTAAATTTCGAACCATGAAGTTATAATAACCTCTACGTACCACTTAAGAACACTGGAAAATATGAATTATTTAAAACCATCCTTTGCATATTTCTTTTCAATTGCTTGCCTGTTTATAAGTACAAAAGCTCACGCAGTATCATTTGTTTCAGGAGAGTTGAAGGTCTGGCATCCTGTTATAGTTACATTGGACGGGCCATCGGTTAAGGAATCAGAAAGCACTTTTCGTAATTATCGACTCGATGTAACTTTTACAAAAGGAACCAGGAGCTTTAAAGTCCCGGGCTTTTTTGCAGCCGATGGTAATGCAGCAGAAACCTCTGCGGATAGTGGAAATATATGGCGGGCAATTTTTACCCCCGATGAAGCTGGTACATGGAACTATAGCGTGTCATTGCGCAATGGCAGCGACATTGCTATTAGTTTTAATCCTTCTGCAGGTACACCTGCTGCAGGAGATGGCGAAAGTGGTTCTTTCATTATAGCACCGGCATCAGAAAATGAAAGTGGATTCTTTGCGAAAGGAAAATTGGGTTATGTTGGCGAGCACTACGGTCAGTTTGCAGGAAACAAAGAATGGTTTGTAAAGGCTGGTCCTGGCAGCCCCGAAGATTTCTTTGGTTACAAAGATTTCGACAATACGAAAGATTGGGAAATACGAACATCAAGCACGCAGGTTAAAGATGTTTATTTGCAAGACCTTAATGGTGAAGGTTTGCATTATTACACACCCCATGTTGCTGATTGGAAAATTGGAGATCCAACCTGGAAAGGAGAAAAAGGTAAGGGTATTATTGGAGCATTAAACTACCTGGCTTCGATTGGAGTTAACGCATTATATTTGATACCACTTACTATTAACGACGATTCGGATAACACCTGGCCATGGACAAGCCGTGATAATCAATTGTCTTACGATGTATCAAAACTGGCTCAGTGGGATATCGTTTTTTCGCACATGGATCGCGTTGGCATTTCACCAAACTATTACTTCTGCGAATCCAGTAACTCGAAGTTTCTCGATAACGGAAATATGACCCTGAAGTATCCAATTTATTATCGGGAATTAATTGCCCGGTTTGGCTATCATTTAGGAATTCGTTTTAATCTGGGCGAAGAATTACAACAGACGTGCGCACAGCAAAAAGCAGCATCAAAATATCTTAAAGATATCGACCCATACAATACGATAGTTTGCGGACATAGTAGCGCCGACAGAACTAAACAGACTGCTACCTTTGATTGTCTTTTAGGCGATCAATATTACGATGGCCCTAATTATCAGTTGCATCAATCTGAGAATAAAGACCACCTCGATATTATAATGTGGAGAGATAAATCGGCTACAGCAGGTAAAAAGTGGATAGTTGCCAACGATGAATCATGGGGCATCGACAACACGACAGGGTCAAGTGGTGAAGTTAGAATGTTAACTTATGCATGGAGAACTTTTATGGCCGGGGCAGAAGGAATGTTTCAATATACCGCCTATGGTATTCCTGAAATTGGGGATATAACCATGGAAAATTTTAGATTAATTGCAAATACTCAAAAAATTCTGATTTCATGTAAAAATCTCTTTGCAAAGGCAGAGATTAATCCTCTCTTGTCACAAATGAGAAACGAAAATGCTTTGGTTGGTAATCCTGCAGGCAACGATGCTCCATTTTGTTTAGCTAAAAATGATGAACTTTACATTGTTTACAGAACCTCGTCATCAAACCAAAAGCCTCTGAATCTTAATGAAGCTTCTGGAACATTTACAGTTAAATGGTACGATGCAAAAAATGGCGGAGTCTTCCGTGATGGCTCTGTATTAGTTGTAAATGGCGGAGGTAGCGTCAATTTAGGGAATCCCCCTGCCAATCCAACCAATCCATGGGCTATTGTAGTTTCGAAAAATCAAGATACTTGTGCAAACAAAAAAATCATTTCGTTATCGATGGCTGGCTATGCAGGGAGCACGGTCTCGGGTAGTGGGAAATATTGCTTTAATACAACTGCTTCTTTAGCTGCTAATGTTGCGTCCGATGCTGAATTTGTTAACTGGACTGAAAATGGAAATCAGGTTTCAACTGCAAATCCTTATATATTTACTGTAACAGAAGACCGTTCGTTGGTCGCTAACTTCGTTAAAAGGGTCATTATCACTTACCCCGTAACAACCACTGAAAGCTCAAGTGCTGAGGGTTCAACTGCTGGCGGTGGACTTTATATACAGAACCAATCAATAACCGTTTCAGCTACTCCTAGTCCTTGCTTTATATTTGTTAATTGGACCGAAAACGATGTGGTCGTCTCGACCTATGCAAATTATACATTTAATGTTACAAGCGAAAGAAATTTAAGAGCCAATTTCGTGGCAAAAATATTTACAGTAATGGCTGATCCGCTTGCAGGAGGAGTAGTATCAGGCGAAATAACCTATGTTTGTGGGGCAGTCATTAATGTTACGGCAACCCCAAATCCTGATTTTATTTTTGAGGGATGGTATGCAAACGATAAGCTTATATCTACTCAGCTAACAGATGATATTAACATTGAAGATGCTTTTCAACTTAAAGCCAGGTTTGTGCATTTTTCAACCATTAATAATGTTTCTCCCATTGGTTCATGGGTAAAGGGAACTACCCATGCAAAGGTTTTAGGCAAAAATCGTGTATTAGTTGTAATGCTTTATGGAGAAGGGCCTGAAGATATTTCGGCGGCTTCAGTTAGCTATAGTGGTCAGAAAATGAATAAGGTAATCGAAAAATCCTTCTTCAGCTCATCATACTCCTACACAGGAGCTTTTATTCTCAACGAAGCCGGAATTAATGATGCCGCCTTTGCAACGATATCTGTAACATGGAACGCTGCGCCAGGTTCCGGGTACGGCGTAACAAGCGCATTTTTTGCCAATGTAAATCAAAATGCACCCATTGGTGCCAGAGTTTCGAACGGACTTTCCGATACTACAATTACTACCTTACCATTGGCTAATGAAGCCGGTGATTTGATACTTTTAGCGGGAACTGCTGACATTAATGGTTTATATACCATTGATAATGGTTTTACACGCGGAATAGCCGAAACTAGTGCAAGCTTTGGAGATATAACTTCTGCGTATAAATTGGCAAGCGGTACTGAGGAAACGCCAAGTTTAACCATGTCGGGAAGTATGCGTCAAACTATTATTGGTTTTGTGTTGAAGAATGTGTTGAATCCTTCAACCTTGAATAAGAATTTAGTCAGTTTAATCCGAATTTATCCAAATCCTGCTTCAGATATTTTGAATATCGATTTTCAAAATGCTGGAATTAACAAGGAAATCAAAATTTTCAATACAGTTGGCCAGATAGTTTATCAACTAACAACAAATAATGCAAACGCTCAAATCAATGTGAGATCCCTAAATCTGCAAGGATTTGCTCAGGTTCAGGTAATAAGCGATAATAAAATATCGAATCATAAAGTTATAATAAACTAAACCTAAATAACTATGTTAAAAAGAGAAATCGTACGATTCAACCTGCTTTTTATAATAACCTTTGCCATGTCGTTGACATCCAAAGCCGAAATTGTTGGCGTGTTTTTCGATTCACAGGTGCCGCAAATTAATTTTGCTGCGGGGGATGTAAAAACTGCTCTTGAAACGAATGGATTCAAAGTTGAAATGCTCCCTCTTTCCGCTCTTGACAAAAAGTATGCAAATAAAAAAGTCGCAATTGCACTCGCTTCAAATGCTGACTTTGCAAATTCCATGGCCGATGAGGGTGCTACCATTCCGATAGGTTTGGGCGATCAGGCTTATGGAATACGAACAACAAGTTCGCCACAAAAATCATATTGGGTGATTGGCGGTGATGCAAATGGTGCCATGTATGGGGCATTGGAAATAGCCGAAAATATTAAATTTAACGGTTATAAAGAATCGTATAACAGCCAGCAGTCTCCCGCTATTCTGAAACGGGGTATAAAACTCAATCTTCCGTTTGATGAGAAAAGTCCGACTTATGAAAGTAACAGCAAGGGAACATCTTACCAGAATGCAATACCTCATGTTTGGGACATCACTTTCTGGGAGGAATGGTTCGATGAAATGGCTCGTCACAGATACAACATGGTTTCTGTTTGGAACAACCATCCTTTTACTTCGCTGGTTTTACTGCCCGAATATCCCGATTTGGCAATTCAGGATGTAACCGGATTTGACGGATTTACAAAAAAAATGTCAATCCAGGAGAAAATTGATTTCTGGCGTCAGGTAATGAAACTTGCCCACGCACGTGGTTTCGAATTTCTTTTCTTTAACTGGAATGTATGGGTGGCCAATGCTAATGGAAAATATGGCCTTGCCAATGCCAAAACTTCGGATGACAACAAGGAATACATGTACAAAAGCATGGTTAGACTGCTCGAAACTTATCCCGACCTTGATGGATTTGGTGTTACCAACGGCGAAAATAAAAGTAATCAGGACTTTCTATGGGCAGCCTACGGTAAGGCCATGTACGATTATGCGGTAAAAAATCCGGAACGAAAACTGCGGTTTATTCATCGCTGGCACCAGACAAGCCTTGCGGATATAAAGAAAACATTTTCAGGGCTTTTCGAATTGCCAAATGTTTCATTCAGCATGTCTTACAAGTATTCAAAAGCGCATATGTATTCAACCCCTGTTCCCAAACATTTTGAAAAATGGGACAACTCTAAGCAGCTGGTTGATAACGACATGAAAACATGGTTTACTGTTCGCAATGATGACTTCTATTATCATACATGGGGCGACCCATCGTATGCACGCACCTACCTGAATGGCATGATGGAATATGGAAGCAATTTTGAGGGTTTCTATATTGGCTCCGATGGTTTTTGCCCAACGCGTTCTTTTTTCTGCAAAAACAGTGTTTCACAAGGTGTTTTGGAGGTACAACGGCAATGGTATATGAATATGATTTGGGGCAGGATAGCATATAATCCGCAAACTCCGGATGATGTGTTCAAAAATCATATGAAACTAAGGTATCCAGGTATTTCACCTGACAATTTATTCATGGCATGGAGCAAAGCCTCAAGC
Organism: Bacteroidota bacterium; assembly: GCA_020047715.1. Taxonomy (GTDB): domain Bacteria; phylum Bacteroidota; class Bacteroidia; order Bacteroidales; genus JACJXF01. Next base: position 8,487 of record JAIFNN010000076.1, read on the forward strand.
GGTATTCAAAGAACCAACGAGTTGATACACGAAGACTTTGATTTGGATTTTAAATGGTATCCCGAGGCCTGCCTTACTTATAAGGGCTTTGCAACTATCGATA
>JAIFNN010000135.1 GCA_020047715.1 Bacteroidota bacterium
TAATCCTGATTTTTTGGGTTTCAATGTTTGGAGTTTTAAGAATCCTTTTGTATCCTATGGTCGTTCCCGATGCAATTTCTTTCCATTCGTTTTGAACTTCTGCTTCCACTTTAAATTTGCTGACTCTTTGACCAAGCGGAATATATTCCTGAATAATAATATAGTTTACACTTTCCGGCTTTGCAAGAATTACATCAATGGATGCAGTTTTTATCCCATCATTGGTTGCCCAATAACTTTCAGGGTCTCCGTCGGTGAGATTGGATGCCGAAAATCGGGCAGATCTTCCACGTCTTTCTGTTGTTTTCGCTTCAGCACCGGCAGCCAGGTTATTCTTAAAAGTCTGGTCGAGGATTTTTCTCCACTCCAAAAGGACATCAACATCTTTCTGATTGAGTTTTCCGCTGCGATCGGGAGGGATGTTAAGAAGAAGGTTGGATCCTCTTCCAACTGAAGTCAGGTAAATTTCAAAAAGATCTTCAGGGGTTTTAACAAGACTGTCTTCTGATTCGTGGTAGAACCAACCGGGACGAATAGAAACATCCACTTCAGCCGGTATCCATCTGTTTCCATCTTCAGAGCCGCTGTTTAACAGATCATTCACGCCGGGTTTACCTGCATAAATTGTATCGGTTGATATTGTATTCCAGTTTGTTTCACCCACATATCCTTTCTCATTACCGCACCACCGGATATCCGGACCGCCATCACTGAAAAAAATGACTTCCGGTTCCATATTCCTTACGATTTCAAGGGTTTTGGGCCAGTCGTAATAATTCTTGCCATCAATGGCCCTTGTTTCATTTGCTCCGCCATAATAGCCATCTCCTCCATTTGCTCCGTCGAACCACATTTCAAAAATCGGACTGTATTTGCTGAAAAGTTCGGTTAACTGGTTTCGGTAGTATTCAATATAGGAAGGTTGACCATAATCAGCCCGGTTTCTGTCCCAGGGAGATAAGTACACTCCGAATTTCAATCCATACTTATTGCAGGAATTATAAACCTCTTCAACAACATTTCCTTTACCTTCTTTCCAGGGAGAGTTTTTAACTGAATGCTCTGTATATTCTGAAGGCCAAAGACAAAATCCATCGTGATGCTTGCAGGTTAAGATTACTCCTTTAAAACCAGCATCTTTCAAAACAGAAAGCCATTGATCGGAATTAAAATCGGTTGGATTAAATACTTCAGGAGACTCATCTCCAAATCCCCATTCCTTATTGGTAAAAGTATTTGTCGTGAAATGAATAAACGCATTCATTTCCATTTTGTGCCAGGCAATTTGCCTGGCTGTTGGAACGGGCTCCAGGGGGGCGGGAGGCAAGGTTTCCCGGGAACATGACAAATTCAGGATCAGGATTGCTGATATTTCAGAAAGAAGTATAAGCGGGTTATTTTGCATTTTAATTAGGGTTAATGAAAGAATGAAACTGTTTGTAAATTACGACAAAAAAATATTTCATTGTTTTAATTCAACTATAATTTCATTTAAAATTAAAGACTTGATTAAAATTTTAGCTTGAGTCATTTTCTCTTTACGCCTATATCCTCCGCCCTGGAATGCAATAGGGAATTGTGGGATATGTAATTTGCGAGATTGTTTCAAATTTTTCCAGAATCAATTTCTGTAAATTTGATTTGTATTGCATATCTTTGAAAATACCTCTTATTACAAAACAACTAACGATGAAATTTGAACATTTCAGTGCCATTGGCAAGAGAAGGATTTATAAATTTGTTCTCTTGTTTCTTATATGCCCTTTTATAAGCTTATGCAAAGAAGAGCCTCAGATCTGGGAACTTAAATCACAGGAACAGCTTATCGGCCAATATATTTCCAATAACCCCGAGCAATATTCCGAATTTGAAAAGCTAATTCAGGCCACGGGCATGGAATCTCTGCTTAACATCAGAGGACCCTTTACCCTGTTTCTTCCGGGCAACGATGCAATGAAGGCTTTCTATGAGCAAAAAAAGGTCAACTCTATTAGTGATTTCAGTCCGGAGTTCCTTAAAATCCTGATCTATAACCATCTAATTGGGAACGCCATTCAAACCGGCGACATCGGTCTTGGCGCAATCCGGGATACAAACGCGTTGGGTGATTTTGTGGTTACCGAATTTGAGGGCTCGGATATTATTATCAATAAGTATGCGCGCATCATCAAAGGCTCTATACCTACTGCAAACGGATACATTCATGTTATCGACAAAGTTCTGGATCCTCTTACAAAAGACATTTACGAAGTAGTTTCCTCAGATCCCTCATACTCGATTTTTTCGCAAGGGCTTGCTCTTACAGGGCTGAAAGACACCCTTAAGATTATTAGTTTTCCCTATGGGAAACAGCTTGCCCGCACAAGGTTTACTGTTTTGGCAGTTCCCGATAGTATATACCAACGAAATGGAATCAACAATGTCAACGACTTGATTGGCTGGTGCGGTGGAAGCCCCGATAGTTTGACGTTTCTGAATAATCCTTTTTACCGCTACATTGAATACCATTGTTTGAATGGCAGCTATTATCTGTCGGATCTGAGCACGGGAATTTATTCAATCCTGTCAAGAGATAACAACATTTCAATGACGATTGACACAGATTATAAAATAAACGTTGACCCTAAAACCAAACAGTATACTGGTTTTATTGTTCCTGCATCAAACACTCCTGCAAAAAACGGGGCTTTGCATGCAATTAATAATTTGCTTCCGGTAACGGATCCTGAACCTGCGACGATTATTTTTGAGGCAACCGACTTCTTCGATTTGAAACAAGGTGATTATTTTGGCAAGTATTATGTAAGGTGGTTTGACGGCGAGAATACTTTCGCCAAAGTCAAATGGGATGGAGATTTCCTCCAATACTATTACAGAGCTACTTCCGGGCTTATGGGCGGTGATTGTCTGCAAATGATAGGGTGGTGGTCATGCTCCATAACCTTTCCAAAGGTAATGAAAGGTAAATACACCATTTCGATCTATCAGCCCGGCTGGCACGATGTTACAAATTGTGTGGCTTATGTTGATGGAGAGCTTACCCCTTTTCTCTACCAGGGGAATTACGGTGGTACGGGGGGCAGCGGTGGCTTGCAGAAAATGGCTGAAGTTAACTTCCTTACAACTGCCGAACATACAATAACTCTCAAAAACACTTCCTTTGGAATGTTATTCTGGGATTATGTGCAGTTTACCCCGGTAAAATAGTCCGGCAAATCAATCATTACACAAGCAGCGCACAGAAAGTCCAAAGTCCTTGCCGTAGTTGAACCTGTGAAATTTTCTGAATTTGTAGTGCATCCCGGAGCTCTTGGCATCGAAGGTGTTATACCAGGCGGTGCTCCAAAAGCTGGCATTTTCTCCCATGAAAATGAAATCGGCATCATAGCCACGGAAACCGCCGGGAAGCGCGGTAAAGCCCGATTCGTTGCTTGCATCCTCATTGGGCGCTTTCCAATGGACCAGTCCCGATTCTTTTAATTTGCTACCAGCAATGTGCTTGCCTCCAAGATAGTTCATCAATACAGACCATTCATCATAATTGGGAACATGCCAGCCTGTAGGGCAGAGTTTGCCGGTTTTTACAGCATGCCAGTTATAGAGGGCGCCATAAGTATCTTTATAGGCAGCCTCATCATTGTTATACCAGCAGTAGGCCGGAGTGGTCAAATCTTCCCATATTCCTGCATCTTCTATCATTGGAATATCAGTGCCGTCGCTGTATTTTGTGGTTTTCAGATTTTCGGCCATCCAAACCTGGGTGCCAATAGTTACAGTTTTATAGCTGTTCCCGGATATATCGGTTATTGAATCCGGGAAGATTGGTGTGGAAATGGGGGCAACATTCTCTGAAGTATCGGTTGATGTGTTGGTTTGACTGGTACATCCGCTGTAGAGGACCAGAATAAGTACCAAACTAAAAAGTGAACTAACCTGCATTGTGTTTTTCATTCTGTGGATCTCAAATATGTTGTCATTATCTGCTTCAGAAAGATTTCCTTTGCCTTTTCTTCTGAGCTTTATGTGCCTTCGACCCTTTGAAGTGTTTTTTGTTCTTGGAGTACTGAGACTTATCCTGAATCATCAGCCCGCGTTTTTGAGTGTTGATTTTTTTCGAATGCACAGCACAGGATGGAGCGATTATACTTAAAAGGAAAACGAGTAACACTCCAGTTATTATTCGAAAGAAATTAAATGATTTCATAATTCCAGATTTTTTAAGTGCAAAAACAACACAGAAACAGTCAACTTCTACAGGAATATTTTACTAAAAATCATATGGCACATGGCAGATAGTCGGTCACACTTTAGTGTTTTTTCTCAAAACACATGGGTTTATTCTACCGTCAATAATGTTTTTTTCTGCTTACTTCATATTATGGAAAACCACATTTACATCGTCGTCGTCTTCCAGGCGATTAAGTAGTTTGTCGACTTCAGCCGTCTGCTCGGGATTGAGTTCCTTGAAATCGCTGGGGATTCTTTCAAAATCAGCGCTGACGATTTCAAATTCGTTTTCCTCAAAGTATTTCTGAAGGCTTCCAAATGCTTCGAACTCGGCATATACTATTGTGCAATCGTCCTCTTCGAAGACTTCCTGGGCCCCATAATCGATGATCTCGAGTTCAAGGTCTTCAGCTGCCATTCCGGGTTTTGTTTTCACTTTGAAGATGCAGTTGTGATCGAACATAAAGGAAACAGAACCAAAAGTTCCGAATGTGCCGCCGAATTTTGTGAAATAGCTTCGCACATTGGCTACCGTGCGGGTGGTGTTATCGGTGGAGGTTTCAACCAAAATAGCCACTCCATAAGGTCCGTAGCCCTCATATAGCACTTCTTTGTAGTCTGCCTGATCTTTAGAAGTAGCCTTTTTGATCGCCCGTTCCACATTGTCTTTGGGCATGTTAGCCGCTTTGGCATTCTGCATAAGCACCCTGAGGCGTGCATTGTTTTTCGGATCGGGTCCACCGGTTTTAACCGCAATGGATATGTCTTTGCCGAGGCGGGTAAAAGTTTTTGCCATGTTACCCCAGCGTTTCATTTTTCTGGCTTTACGAAATTCGAATGCGCGACCCATAGTAAGAAATTGTTTTATTTGTGAAATATTGAATATGTGAATACGTTCTGCTTGTTTAATAAGTGAGTACGCTTCGCTTAGTGAGTACGCTTTGCTTAGTGAGTGCGCTTCGCTTTGTGAAATAAAAACAATCAGGTGTAAACTAATAAACTCATCCACTATTTCACTAATCCACTAACCTCCACATCTCCACATCCACTTTTAAAAAGCCTTGCAAAGGTAAATAAGACATTCATAAACCTGCTAAGAAAAGGAAACAAAAAACGTGTTATTCTGAATTCTTTAAATGTAACAATGAAAATCATTTAGGTTTTTATCAGGCTAATATTATGGATACCAGTAGGTTTAAAAGCCAATAGTTATTCTGTTTCCGCAAACAACCTCCTGTCAAAACCAAATTCGCTGGATTTTGCGATTTTTATGGAATAGATATCCTTATGTCCGGGATTAATTAGGTAATTATAATCCCCCTGAACCACAGCGGAAGGCACTTTCAACACCAGAGCGAGGTTCCCTTTTAGGAAATTATTGCCCATAAACTGGGTAATATGCATGAATTCAAACGATTCCCAGTTCGGGGGCAAATCTTTTTCGTAGATGGTTTCGATAGTGCATATGTCGGGAATGTCGATCTCAACCATAAAATAGTCGGTGGGAAGCGAACCCATTGGCGTGTGCACAGCAATTTCAACCATGCACAATGCCCGTGAGGATGAAGTGTATAAAACAGGAATTCCCCTGCTGTTCCATCGTCCACCGCTTAGCTCGGCACCACGGCCCGAAAGGTCATTCTTCCAGGCCGACTTACAGAGGCGGTAAACTTTCATGCCAGCACGCCGTGTTCAATGCGGGTTAGTTCATCTTTCAGAAGGCCTATGCCGAAAGAGTTATCCAGCAGCTCGCGAGGAGCAATGCTACCCAAAGCTACATTTGTAGTTTTCAGCCAGGTAAAGAATTTTTCCGGACTCCCGAAAATTTCAGCTCCCTTGCGCTGAAGCAGGGCAATTTCCAAGATGCGCTCCGATTGCAAAGGTTCGAAAGTGAGACCGTCTTTTTTATAGCGTTGCATGGTACGTTCTGAAATATGTAGAATGTTACTCCATTCGCTTACGGTAAATGGAGTGTGCCTTGAAAGTTGTTGAAAATGAGCAAAAGAAAGCCCTGTGCGCGCAAAATGTATAAGATGAACGATATTTCCGTTCCCAAGAGAATCGTATCTTACAAACGCCTCGTTTAATTCATCGTTTTTCATTATTCCGTAATTTGACTACAAATTTACGACAAATGACATGAGATTACAAGTATTTATTATTAATTTTTTAATCTGTTCATTCAATTATATTTTGACATAAAAGAAAAACTGACTTAACATCTAAAAGTTTTCACGAAAAATAGCCCGTAGAGCCTGCCCCGATTTATCGGGGGCTTTGGGTATTGTAGACATATTTGTAATGCAAGTTAATTTACCTCGTAGAGGTTAAAGGAAATCATCCCAAAATTTAAATAAAATGTTAAACCGCTACGCGGTAAAAATTCATTGAGAACATATTTTCTACAATACTTTATCGCCTACGGCGAATGCTTAATTGATTTACATAAACTATTAAATATTAATTTGTTACAAATAAAGTCAAACACTTTTTATTAATTGTATAAATCCATATAACTAATCTGTTAAATTAGAATTAAAACCATTTTGGAGATTAAAACTTTTTGAATTCTGTAATAGGATAGCAATTTTACCAAGCCGAAAATAATAGCGTACTTTATAAAATAAGATTATCAAAAATGGATAAAATCACATATCGCGGATGGGCCGATTGTTACAGGATCAGCAACAATAAAGTAGCATTAATAATTAATGCCTCTGCAGGAGGAAGGATAATGTCGTTTGAGCGGAATGGGATAAATGTGATTTATGAAGATTCAAACCAGGACGGCTTATTGCTAGGAGATTACCTGGAAGAAAAGTTTGATCCCGACGGCGGCAGGTTTGATTACGGACAGGAGGATAAGACAAGGTACCTGCATGCCCAAACTTATATGGGTAAGTGGACGGGAAAAATTTTAAATAGCCATTCTCTGCAAATTGCCAGTTCTCCGGACCTAAAACTTGGTATTCTTTCCACCCGAACCTTCAAGCTTGATCCAAATACAGCTCATCTGAAAGTGATTCAAACCATGAAAAATATCTCTGAAGCGCAAACAGATTATTTTTTCTGGGGACGAACATTGGTTAAACTCGGAGGTATGCTGTTCATGCCCCTAAACCCGCAAAGCAAAATGCAAGGCCAATGGGGCCGGTATGTCTGGGGAAATCCTGTAGTGTATGGAAATGATCCGGATGACAAAGGAGTGGTTGTTAAGGATAACATCTTTTCCCTGGATCCGGAAACAGCCTCATGGGAGAAATACGGCAACGATTCGCAGGCCGGTTGGATGGCTTATGGATACAAATCCCTTTTGTTTGTAAAGAAATACAGATATTTCCCTGAAGCGCACTATACAGAGCATTACGGGCAAACCAATGTTTTCTATACCAACCGGAAAAGTTTTGCCGAAATGGAGCCGATTTCTCCAACCGCTTTTCTGAAGCCGGGAGAGGAGTTCACTTACGAGGAGGATTGGTACTTGCTTGATTATCCCCCTTGCTCTGAAAAGGGATTTGATGTTTACACGGCGACAAAGTTTATTGAAGACATGAATGCCTAAACTATAGTTTTCATAGTTTCTGGCAAGAAGTCTCATTTTCAAAAACTTAATAACACGCTATTCTTTAGAATTGTCAGGAATAATTTCAAGTATTCCTGATTTCAGGTTGAGCGATTCAGCTACCACAGTTATTTTATCGGGGGAATGACCTGCTTTTAAAAGTATACTGGCAATTCCTGCTTCAGAATGTATCGGATTCAAGCCAATAAGTGAAGCATCTCCTTGAACTGAAAATTTTACCGGAGCAGATGTCTGGTAGTTTATGTTTCCGTTTTCGTCGGTTATATGGGCATAAATGAAAATAACATCAGCATCCCCGGATTGCAGGTTTTTACCACTGAAATCTGCCTCAAGCCTGATCCCGGTTTCTTTTCCTGCCGTGCCGACAGTGCTTTCAGCGGCTATTTTTCCATCTTTATACGATACTGCTTTTAGCGTTCCTGCTTCAAAAGAAAGCGGGATAAAGGTAAAAGGAGGGTGGAGCAGGTTGTTAGTATTTTGATTCTGATCTGGAAGTCTGGTTTCCTGAAAAATTCCATTCCTGTATAAGGAAACACTGTCACCGTTGCTGAAAACACGGGTATATTTTGCAGAGTTGGAGGTATTGTAGCTTGCAATAAAACAGACAGGTTCATCATCCGACTGGCTTTTATAGAACCAGAATGCAAATTTCGGGAGTCTGAAAATGTCCATGACACCTGAAG
>JAIFNN010000163.1 GCA_020047715.1 Bacteroidota bacterium
TTATGATGTTTTACGATGGAAATTATTTTGCGTCGCTCGTTTGACGGACAGACTTCAAGAGCGTAAATGAGTGGCAAGGTCATTTTCTTTTCTTTGATGTCGTTTGCTGTGGGCTTGCCTATTTTTCCGTTTCGCTCATAATCGAACAAATCGTCTTTTATTTGAAAAGCGATTCCTGTAAGTTCACCAAATTCCTTCATCAGTGCAACCTGCGCATCGCTTGCACCGGCCGACCTGGCTCCGCTGGCTGTGCAGGCAGCAATTAGGGCCGCTGTTTTTTTGCGGATAATCTCAAAGTAATCCTCCATGCTGATGTTAAGCTTTCTGGATTTCTGTATTTGCAAAAGCTCGCCTTCACTCATTTCCTTTACAGCCTCAGAGACTAATTCCAAAACCTCATATTGCTTGGTGGCTACCGACAGTAGGAGCCCTTTTGCCAATAAATAGTCACCTACCAAAACGGCAACCTTGGATTTCCATAAAGCATTGATAGAGAAAAAACCACGACGCTCATGAGATTCATCAACAACATCATCGTGTATAAGGGAAGCTGTGTGCAGGAGTTCGATCATCGATGCCGCTGTATAACTCGACGGGCCAATTTCCCCAAACATCCGGGCACTTAACAAAACAAACGCGGGACGCATTTGCTTGCCTTTTTTTCTCAAAATATAGTTGGTGATAATGTCAAGCAACGGGATGTTGCTCTTTAACGATTGCTTGAAATGCTTTTCAAACTGTTTGATTTCAAGCTTTATAGGTTCCCTGATCTGATTTAACTCACTCATTCAGCTTCGATTTGAAACAAAGGTACTATTCCTTGTAAAAAAAACTAGTTTCAGTTTGTAATTATTAAACATTGAAAATCCTATAGCCGTTTTAATTGCCTAAACTCCATAATTCGGCAAATATTTGTCTTTCAAGCCATGATTGTACGGCTTTAACCTTCAAGTGCCTACCGACATTTTCCTTTCTTGGCACTTTTTAAAGTTTTGATTTCCCCCTGTCATTTCTTGTATTGCCAAATATTGCTAAAACTTGATTAATTAAAGCAAATATATGTATATATTTGTATTTGTTAATAGCTAAGGGTTTGTTTAAAGCATTGAAAATACGGATTTATTGATGATAAATATTTGATATACAATGGTATGAGCTGTTAACCCTTTGATTTTTCCTTCCTGCGGGCAAAGTCAATAAACTTGAATTGATTATAAAAAAATATTAGAAAATGAATATTGCCAGTCTCTCCCCCGAACAGCTCGAGAAAGCCTCAAGCATGCTTAAGGCTATCGCTCATCCATTGCGTATCGCCATTTTAAACCATCTTGATAATGGGAAAAAATTAACAGTAACCGAAATACACGAGTTGCTGAACATTGAACAGTCAACGACCTCCCATCACCTTGGAATCCTCAAGGATAAAGGGGTGTTAGCCTCCCAGCGCGAAGGCAAAAACACTTATTATTACCTCAAACACGATAACCTTGCCAGTATCGTGGAGTGCGTAAGCAAGTGCGCGTGTTCATAAAACAATTGTTAACTCATTTATTTACAATGAGATAACATATCAGTCCGACTTTAAATGCGATTGAGGTTTTCTTCTACAGTTAGCAAAAAATGGAAAAAATACGACTTACCAAGGAATTTCATTTCGAAATGGCTCATGCTTTATGGAACTATAATGGTTCCTGCAAAAGCATTCACGGCCACTCCTATAAACTATTTGTTACCCTTATCGGTACCCCGATTAGCAATACTCAGGATCCCAAAAACGGAATGGTTGCCGACTTCTCTGACATCAAAAAATGGATCAAGGCTCCTGTGCTTGATAAGCTCGACCATGCCTTGCTGATAGCCAATGAAGCTGATGCCAAAGGCCTCTCAACGATTTCACAGATGTTCGACAAGCTAAAGATTGTTGACTACCAGCCAACCTGCGAGAATCTTCTTATCGATATCGTGGGAACCGTTAAGCCCCTGCTTCCCGAATATCTAAGCCTTCATTCTGTGAAATTATGCGAAACGGCCACTTCCTATGCCGAGTGGTTTGCTTCGGATAATCAGTAATATCTTTTTCCCCTTTACAATCGGTATAAGTAAATCGAACAGAACCTAATCCTTTGAGGCAATTTTCGGATTTTGGCCCATTCGCATTTTCTATTTTGTACCTTTACCCAAACAACAATCCTAAAAAGAGACAATGGACACGGAAAAAAAGCTCTTCCTTCTTGATGCTTACGCATTGATATTTAGGTCGTACTACGCATTTATTTCAAATCCCATGAAAAACTCCAAAGGGCAGAATACCTCCACTGCCTTTGGATTTACCATAACGCTCGATGATGTCCTGAGAAATCAGAAACCAACTCACATTGCCGTGGCATTTGACCCGGCAGGCCCCACCTTTCGGAACGAAATGTTCCCGGCTTACAAAGCAAACCGCCAGGAAACCCCCGAAGATATCCGCAACGCTGTGCCAGCCATAAAAAAAATTATTGAGGCTTATAATATACCCGTTGTTCAAGCCCAAGGATTTGAAGCCGATGATGTAATTGGCACGCTTGCTAAACAAGCTGAAAATGAGGGTTTTCAAGTGTTTATGATGACTCCTGATAAAGACTACGCACAGCTGGTTTCCGATAATATCCGCATGTTCAAACCCCGGAAGTCGGGGAACGATTCAGAAATCCTCGGTCCGGCCGAAGTGTGTTTGAAATTTGGCATTTCAAATCCGCTTCAGGTAATCGACATCCTTGCACTATGGGGAGATTCTTCCGATAATGTGCCAGGGGTTCCTGGAGTGGGAGAGAAGACGGCCATTAAAATGATTTCCGAGTTTGACAGTCTCGACAATATTTACCGAAACCTGGATAAATTTAAAGGCAAACTTCGGGAAAACCTTGAGAATTTCAGGGATCAGGCTTTTCTTTCCCGGGAATTGGTAACAATCAGGCTCGATGTCCCGGTTACTTTTAATGCTGATCTATATACCAGTCGTGAAAGCGATACAGACAAACTTAAAGAAATATTTCAGGAACTGGAATTTAAAACACTGTTAGCCCGTATTGTAAAGCCCGAAACAAAAGTCGTTCCAGTGGCTTCCCAGCAAGGGGATTTGTTTAGTGGTTTCACAGCTGCCCCAGTTGCTGTATCCAGGCTTGATACTATCGGAACAATTAAAAAGGATTATTTACTTGTCGATTCTAAAAACGCTTATGAGGACCTGGTTGCAAAACTGAAAGATTCCAGGGCTTTTTCCTTTGATACAGAAACTACAGATCTTGATATATTTACAGCCAACCTGGTAGGAATTTCTTTTTCGGTTAAAGCCCATGAGGCCTATTATGTTCCTCTCCCTCAAGAACATGAAGACGCAAAGACAATTCTTCTCTGGTTTAAGGATGTTTTTATGGATGAGAATATCCTTAAAATTGGCCAAAATGTCAAGTTCGATACCCGTATGCTCAAAAAATACGGAATTGAAGTTCGCGGAAGTTTTTTCGATACGATGATTGCACATTACCTGTTACAGCCCGATCAGCGTCACAACCTTAACATCCTTTCGGAAACCTACCTCCACTACTCCCCCGTGAAAATAGAAGAACTAATAGGGGAGAAGGGCAGGAACCAGGGAAACATGAAAAATGTGCCCATTGAAAAAATCAAGGATTATGCAGCTGAGGATGCCGATCTGGCCTATCAGCTGTTTGAGATTTTCAGGGAAGACCTGGAAAAGGAGGGTCTGAAAGAGCTTGCCGAAAAAGTAGAAATGCCTCTTATAGAGGTTCTTGCGGAAATGGAGCACAACGGAATTAAGTTGGATGTTGCGTCTTTGGCCGATTTCAGGGTTGATCTGGTTAAGGATATCCTGTTGTGCGAAGAAAAGATTTACAAACTGGCAGGAACAGAATTCAATATACAATCGCCCAAGCAGCTCGGTGAAATACTTTTCGACCGCTTAAAGATCGATCCCGAGGCTAAGCTCACAAAAACCCAGCAATATTCTACCGGGGAGGAAGTGCTTGTAAGACTTACCGGAAAGCATGAAATAGTTTCGGAGGTGCTCAGTTACCGTTCTTTGAAGAAACTGCTTTCAACCTATGTCGATTCCCTGCCAAAACTTGTTGCGGCTGCGACAGGAAAAATCCACACTTCGTTTAACCAGACTGTTGCGGCCACGGGAAGGCTCAGCTCCAATAACCCGAATCTGCAAAACATCCCGATTCGGGAGGAGCGGGGGAGGGAAATCAGAAAATCGTTTATTCCGGAACAAGCGGATAATCTTTTTCTTTCTGCGGATTATTCCCAGATCGAATTGCGGCTTATGGCCCATCTCAGCCAGGATGAGAATATGATCAGTGCTTTTATGCAGGGTGCGGATATTCACAGTGCCACCGCGGCTAAAATTTATAAGGTTGAGTTGACTGATGTTTCACGTGAAATGCGAAGCCACGCAAAGACGGCGAATTTTGGAATCATTTATGGCATATCGGCTTTTGGCTTGTCACAACGTTTGAATATAAGCAGAACCGAAGCTAAGGATCTTATTGATAATTACTTCATTACGTTTCCAGGGGTAAAGGAGTATATGGATAAGAGCATAAAGGTAGCCAGAGAGGCGGGTTTTGTGACCACTATGCTTGGAAGAAAGAGGTTTCTTCCGGAAATCCAGTCGCGCAATGCAGTTGTCAGGGGAATGGCCGAGAGGAACGCCATTAACGCCCCGATACAGGGTTCCGCAGCCGATATAATAAAGATAGCTATGATCAACATACACCATAAGATCAAAGCGGCCGGAATGGCCTCCAAAATGATCTTGCAGGTGCACGATGAACTTGTGTTCGACATGAGAAAAAGTGAGCAGGATGTGCTAATGGGTCTGGTGCGCACGGAAATGGAAGCCGCCATCAAACTCTCTGTCCCACTCTTGGTTGAAATGGGGACGGGCACAAATTGGCTTGAGGCCCATTGATGATTATCTTAATTTGTTTTATAAAGCATTATAAGACAAACGTTTGTTTATCACTATTTGATTTAAGATATGAGGGTCTTAAACCGTTTATTTAAATTTTATGATCCTTGGCTACTGTTTCCGAATCCCGGGCTAAAATTTTCTCCACTTCCCCCGGATCGCCTAAAATCTCAACGGCGCGGGTAATTTGGGTGTCCGTTTCGATTGACAAACCAATTCTGCCTTTCTGATAGTAGTAACGGCTTATAACTTCTTCATTGATAAGCTCTTCAATTTCGGTTCTGAAATTATCCAGGTCGCGGTCGTCATCATGGGCCAGTTTCTTTTCCAGGACAGCAAATTCTTCTGAAGCCAGATCGAAGTATTTTTCTTCTTTAGCTGTTGCGATAAGCTTCTTCAAATCGCTTTCGCTTTGTGTCTCGTAATTGAATCCTTTGCTTTTCACAAAATCCTTGAATCGTTTATACTCTGCATCCCCGATCCTGAATGCTTTCATTTCCGGTTTTTCCTTGTTGCGTGCCACAAAGTCGGTTGCGAAATCGAAGATCATATTGCGGGCATACAAATACATGCTTAACTGATTATAAACAAGCACTGAATCGATGATATCGGGACTCACGCCTCCCCCGTCAAAAACCACTCGTCCGCCTTTGGTTTTGAATTTGGAAATCAGCGAATCGGGAATGTAGCCTACACTGCCGTCCTCATTTCTGTGGGTGTAATCCAAAGCCTGAATGCATCTGCCGCTGGGGATGTAATATTTTGCGGTGGTAACTTTCAGCTGGGTGTTGTATTTGAGTTTCCGTGTGGTTTGCACCAATCCTTTTCCATAAGTTCTCTGGCCCAGAATAACTGCCCGGTCAACATCCTGAAGGGCTCCGGCAACAATCTCCGCCGCAGATGCCGAGCCGCGGTTTACAAGCACGATCATGGGAATCTCTGTGTCGACAGGCTCAGCCGTTGTAAAATACTCCTGATCCCATTGGCTTACCTTGCCTTTGGTACTCACGATCAATTGACCTTTGGGAACAAAAAGATTGCAGACTCTTACCGCTTCAATAAGCAAGCCGCCGGGATTTCCGCGTAAGTCAAGTACCAATTTCTCGATATTGTGGTTCTTTTTTAACTCCAGGAAGGCGGCCTTTACTTCTGCTCCTGCATCGAGTGTGAAATTAGAGAGTCGGATATAGCCGGTTTTCCCCGAAATCAAACCGAAGTAAGAAACGTTGCTTATATGGATCTGCTCCCTAACGATTTTTATTTTCCGGTTTTCCTTTTCTCCGGGACGCTTGATAACAAGGGCAAGATCGGTTCCCGGCACACCTTTAAGCTTCTCGCTCACCTCTGAAAGCGGCTTTCCTTTGGTTACAAAGCCGTCCACGGTAATGATCTCATCTCCGGCCATCAGGCCTGCTTTTGCCGAGGGCGATCCCTCATAGGGTTCGGCAATAATGGCATAACTTTCACCGGCACGTATCAGAGAACCGATTCCCCCGTACGCCCCTGTTGTCATAAAATTGAAATCATCCATCTCCGATTCGGGGATATAAGTAGTATAGGGATCAAGAGAAGTAAGCATCGAATTGATTCCTGTTTCAATAAGTTTTTCGGGTTCGGTTTCGTCAACGTAATACAGGTTGAGCTCCCTGAAAAGGGTATAAAAAATATCCAGACTTTTGACAAGTTCAAAATCACTGTTTCTCGCAGTAAATCCAAGCGTGAGCGCCCCGATTAGCAGAACGGCTGCAAATACTCTCAATTTATTCATTTTCATTTTCATTTACACTTGATTATTATCTGGGTTCCAAATCGCTTTTCAAAACGCAAAGAGGGTCTGAATGTGCCGATTTTGTCTACATCCATTTTTTCAAAGATAAACCAATTACGATCTACTGCTTAGCATTTTATGTTTATTTAACATTCGGACTCGCTTTTTTGTCCAATGCCTCAAAGGGAACACTGATCCTTTCCCCGTCGCTGTCTACGAGGCTCAGGACATGTTTTCCACTCTCCGGGAGAATGGCCATCCGATGCCCACCCCTGGTAACTCCAAGGTATTCCTCATCCAGGTGCCAGAAGATTTCGATGCCTGGTTTTCGGTGGATCGCGCTGCAAATCAGCCGTCCCCTCTCTCCCCCAAGTTCATAGGGCACATAAACAATGGTCCCGGCCTCGGGATAAACCATTTGCATTTGGGAAATTTTATCAGTGCCGATGCAGCCGTGACGGTAAGGTGGCAAATCCCTGTAAGAGGCGTTTATCTGACGGTAATACCACTCCTGAGCCGGTGGGAGAATAAACCATGACTCGTGAACCATATCGCCTACCGGATAACAATCGCTGCTTACTCTTTGTTTTTTCGACTTATCCAGATGGATCAGATGGTGATAGGGACACACCGGAGTTTGAAGTCCGGCCAGAGGCACCCTCACGGAATCCTTATCCGAACAATAAGGTCCTGCAAGGTGACCGCTTTTCGAGCATATTTCTACTTGTTCCAGATCATCATAGGGAAGCTTAAACCAGCTGGTTTGGGGTAGCAAATTATATATTTCAAAAAGAATGGGGGCGGCACTGTGTATGCCTGTGAGCCCGGGTCTGCCTTCCCCGTTTGCATTGCCGGTCCAGACGGCAACCACAAATTCCGGGGTAATACCGATTGCCCAGCCGTCCCTGAATCCAAAGCTTGTTCCTGTTTTCCAGGCAAGCTTTCGGGTAGATGTGAAATTTTCCCAGCCGCTCTCATCTTCCGGTCGGTTAACATTTGTGAGAGCCATAAGGGTTAGGTAAATCGCCCCCGCCCCAATAACGCCTTGTTCCTGTTCCTGTTCGGTTCGCGGAACTGCAGGTTTATGGGATTGTTTAATCAGGGACGGCATTTGCAGATCGTCCTTGAAATACTTTCCGTTCTTTTCGCTATAGTGATTCAAAACCCTGGCGAGGCCCGAATATACTCCTGCCAGGTCCCAAAGCCGCGTTTCGGCTCCACCCAGAATGAGGCTTAAACCATAGTGTTCCGATGGATATGTCAGAGTGCTGAATCCTAATTGCTTAAGATCGTGGTAGAACCGATCCGTTCCATACTGGCGAAGCATACGAGCGGCGGGTATGTTTAGGGATCTGCTCAGTGCCATTTTTGCCGGTACCACTCCATCATATCCCCGTGAATTGTTTTTGGGGCTAAAATTGCCGTAATAGGTCGGAATATCGGCGATAAGGGTTCCAGGCAGGATGTCGCCTCGGTTGATCATCCCGGCAAACAACAGGGGCTTCAAAATGCTTCCTGAGCTTCGCGGGGACTGAACCACATCAACCTCTCCTCCATATTCTTTGTGTTCTTCGTTACGAAGGTTGCCGCAATAGGCAAGAACAGCATTGTTTTTAACATCCACAACGATGCAGGCGGCATTATGGATCTCATTTGCATATAGTCTTTCTCTTTGCTGATCCATCAATTCTTCCACCTTTAACTGCAGTCGTTTGTCGAGGCTTGTGTGAATCAGCTTTCCTTGATTTTGCTGATAAAATCGGTCCAGCAGATGGGGTGCATGACGTGGCAGGGGATAGGGATTTTCCGGCAGTGCCTCTTCCAAAGCCAGAACGTAGCTCAGACTATCAATTTCCTTTTCAGCAAAAAGCTTTCCTAGCAACAGATCCCTTTTTCGTTTCAGCGCATTCCGGTTTCGGCCCGGGTGAACCAGAGAAGGAGAGTTGGGCAAGACTGCCAGAACGGCGGCCTCCGACCAGGAGAGATTTTCGGAGTTTCTTCCAAAATACCTCCATGAAGCCGCTTCGATTCCCACAACATTTCCCCCGAAAGGGGCATGAGAGGAATAAAGCATAAGAATCTCCTCTTTCGTGTAGGAAATTTCCATTCTCACTGCCAGCAGCATCTCTACGATTTTCTGGTAGACTGTTCTTGACTTTCCCTTTCGTGAAAGTCGTATTACCTGCATACTGATTGTACTTCCCCCGCTGATAATTTTCCCTGCCCGGATGTTTGTCCCCATTGCCCTGATCAGCGAAACCGGATTTATTCCCGGATGCTTTGAAAAATAGCGGTCTTCATAAAGCAAAACTGCTTTTTTATATTTTCGGGGGATACTGTCGCCGGCCGGAAACCTCCATTGTCCGTCATTGGCTATACGCGCGCCCAGCAACTCGTTGTTCATGTCGGTGATAACGGTGCTGTAAGGATCAGAAAACAGGGGTTGGGGAAGGCTGAACCAGTATGCCGTACCTGCACAAACCAACAAAAGGGAGTAGTACAAGAACTTCAAGTTTGGCTTGTGCTTCGATTTTTGTTCTGCGTCCAACATTCGCGAAAGTTGTTTAATGCGATAGTCCTGCCGGGCGTTTCTACTTTGTCCTTTCATATACCTCTACCCAACCCCCGGCTTCAATGGCCCTGACATCGCCGCGGTACATTTCTTCACAAAGGATACCCGGAAGATAAAACCTCCCCTTGTAAGCAGCGTTTAGCTTAACGGCAAATTTTTTGCTGCTGTTTACGGAGAGGTCGAAGAAAGTGTATACCCGGTCATCGCGAATATCCTGATATTCCGGTGTGCTGAAGTTACCCGTATTGCTCTCAAAAAGCCTTTGGTTCTGGATCTCCCATCCGGATGGGAAAATCTGAGTAAGGGCAAGATTTTGGTAGTAATCGAGTGTTCCGGGGTTGTAAACCGTCAACTCGGCAATAAAATCGGTTCCCTGCTCAAGTCTCCGCACATCGATGGTGTTCCCGCTCAGATCCATATAATCCACCCTGATTCTCAGGTTTTGCGAGAGACTCTTTTCTTCTCCCGCAGCCGGAGTACCATGCACTGAAAGCCGAACAAACATAATTCCCTTGCCCTTGTTTTTCACGGAAACATTGCCTGTTTCCTCACTGGCATATTTAACAGGGATTTGCGAATAGGAACTGTTGGTTGCAGCATGTTTTGTTTCTCCCCCGTTCAACTTGAAGTCATAACTCAGGTCTTTCGATGTGTTTCCCGAACCGGCGTACTGTGAAACCGCCATCAGGCAGACTGCAGTGGTTTGGGTACTGTACCATCCGTCGCTGCTGAGTTTGTCGGAGATATACTGAAGTATTGGTACAGCTTCTTCTTTTTTATTGAGGAGCGTCAATGTCTGCAAAATAAAACCTTTGTCCCTGAGCTCTGAACCATAGGTGTAATAAGTGTCGGAATACACAGGGATTTCTGTGGTCAGGTCTTTTACCAGCTCTAACGCTGTCTGCTGCTGACCGGCAAGCGCATAGGCTGCAGCGAGTTGCCATTTTGCCGAAACATCGAGCTTGGTCCTTTCGCGCAGGCGGTTCATCGCACCCAGTTCCGGCTCACCGGCCAGGGCAAGGCTGTATAATCGGTAGGTTTGACTAAGCTCCATGGATTTTTGCTCCCAAACACTTTCGTATCGGTTCCCGCTCCAGGAACGGGCATACTTTTTCTGGTAGCTTATCCATTTTTTCAGCCAATCTTTAGGAATGGTATACCCTTTTTTCTGTGCTTCGATCATGAAATGCCCGGCATAGCTGGTTCCCCAGTCGTTCACGGAGGTAGAGCTTGGCCATAAACCAAGTCCCCCGTCAGGAAGCTGAAAAGTTTGCAGCTTTTGAATGGCAGCCTTCAGGTTTTTATCGGTGAATTCTTTCACAGAGGCGTCGGTTTCCATTACATCCGAAAGATACAGCTGAGGGAAGGCAGCAGAGGTAACCTGCTCCATGCAGCCATACGGATAAGTGAGGAGGTATTTCAGCCTGCGGCCAAAATCTACAGGAGGCATCGAGGAAATCTCAAGATCGGCCCTGTTGGTACCTGCAATTCCAGGTAAAGCATACTGTTTTTCCCAGGTTTCACCGGGATTTAAAACACCGTAATATTGTGCGGTTACCTCGGGATTGGGCGATCGAACGTCTAGTTCTATCTCCTCTCTGGCTTCTTCCTTTCCCGATTTTGCAAGAATCTTGACCCTGCCGATGCCAATACTTGATTTTACTTTGGCTGTGAAATCCACAGTAATGTCACCAGGGCTGGAAAACTCTATTGTTTTTTCGGTAGCCTCCAATTCGAAAAACTCATTGGCTTCAATTTTTACACTAACCTTTTTAATTTGTTCCTCCATAGCGAAAACCGTAACGGGGATGCTGACTGTTTCTCCCGGGCTCAACACCCGCGGAAGGGTCGACAGGATCATCAGCGGTTTCCTTACCGGACAAACTTTTTCAGCATTGCCATAGGCACCGGAGTTACCGGCAACCACCATGGTTTTTACTGATCCCACGTAATTAGGAATTTTTATCTTATGAATATTGCTTTTACCTTTCTCAAGTGAAAACGGGCCATAGGCTTTAACCATGGGCTGGAAACGATTGGCCTTTGCCTGGCTTTTGCCTTCGCCTTCCTCGTCTCCTCCAATGCTGAAAACGCCGTCTATCCGACCTCCGTAGGCTCCCAGCACCCAGTCGTAAATATCAAATGTTTTGACTCCCAGGGCTTCCCGAGCGTAAAAGTTTTGCCAGGGGTCGGGTGTCCTGAAACGGGTCAGGTCGAGCAGTCCTTCATCTACCATAGCAATGGTGTAAGTCATCGCCATCCGGTTCTTTTCGCTAATCGTGATCTCCACCTCTGTTTCAGGGCGTAAAACATCGGGCATGCTTATCTTGGGCTCGAGGTGGGTCTCCGGGTTTTCGACAAAAATGGGGATAACTCCATACATCCTGATGGGCAAATCGTTCTGTGTTTGTCCGTGTGCCTGAATAAGGCTTACGTTAACATATACATTGGGTGCCATGCCGGCGGTGATCGGCAAACTGAAAGTGGCGTCTTTCCCGGTAGCTTGAATCCAGTAGTGATCCAATACTTTGGTGCCGTTCTCGATGCTCAGCAGAATCCGGCCCGAGGGTCCGGAGGGGATGCTGATTGTTGCCGTTTCGCCAACATTGTATTTTTCTTTGTCGGCGCTAAGCGACAAAATACTCGCCGATTGAGGGTCCTTCCTCGAACTTCTGCTAACCCAGCCGGGCCAGTCGAAATAAACGATTTTTCCAGTCGAATGAAGACCTTTTGGGTCGTTTACCTGTACCAAAAATCGCCCCCACTCCGGATAGGCAATACTGAAACCAACGCTGGCTTTTCCCCCTTTTGTATCGACAGTTTTCCGAAACACGGGTTTGTTATAAGAACTTGCAGCATACGAAGCTAAATTCTCACCCGAAGAGTGCCACCACCATCTCCAGTCGAGCTTATAAACATTTATTTCAAGTCCCTTAAGGTCAACTGCTTTTCCGGACTCATCCAAACTAACTATATCAAAGGTTTGCAGAGTGTCTGTTAAGAGCATTTGATGCCTGTCGCCCGAAGGTGCCTTTACTCCCACGTAATAATCGTAGGGAGAGAAGGGAATAGAGAACTGATCAATGCTGAAGTCCCCGCCTTTCTCAAAACAGCGGCTGGTGAAGGTTGCCCGCAGCTTACCCGGACTTGTGCCTTTTAAAAAGAACTCTGGCGTGAATGAAGCCGAGCCTTTTTCATTGAGCTTGCTGTTGAATATCTCGCGCTCGCTGGGGTAAAATTCTTTTGTGGGATCGTTGAAATAGTATTCCTCATATCCCTTGAATTTCGTCTCCATGACGGAAAAATTCACAGAAATCCTTGCTTCCAGGTTCGAAGCGGGAGCTCCGTGAAGCCAGTTTACCTGCAGACTGGCTTTGTTTTTGGCCGGATCAGCGTAAAGCTCCTCTTCAGGAAACTCCATCTTAATCTTAAGCCTGTTGGGTTTAACGGTTTCTATCCTGATTCTCGAGCTGAAACTCAATCCCCCCACCTTAACTTCAAGTCTCCAGTTTCCGGTAGGCGCGTCGGGGCTGGTGCCGGTTTTGAAGCTGTAGAAACCGTTTAGACCTGCTGTGAGACTTGTTTTCTTATATATTTTACCGCGGGAGTCGAACAGCTCAAAGCTCACCGGGTGATTTTCGGGAAGCACTTTTTGTTTATCCTCGAGAATAAAATTAAGGTAGAGCGAATCGCCGGGTCTCCAAACGCCCCTTTCCCCATAGATAAAACCTTTAATGCCCTTATTGACTGAGTTTCCCGATACGTCAAACTGACTAAGTGAGAGAGATGCTCCCTCAAACAGTTTAAGATATCCCCTTTGGCTGCCTTTTTTGGCGATCAGAAGGAAAGGGTGATCGGAAATGCTAATTTCCGCAAATCCCTCTTTATCGGTAACCAGAGTGGAAATGAGCTGCTGCTGAAAATTATATATTTCGAGGTTTACCCCGCTCAAGGGCTCTGTGCTAACCAGGTCGGTTACGGCAAAGACCATTGATTTATCATTTCCTGTTTTGGCGATAATTCCCAGGTTTGACGCCAACACGTTACGGGAGGCATTTCTTCTTTGGCCATAATAGGACTGTGAACACGGATTGTCTCTCTCGTCCCAGTCATAGTCGTAATCGTAATCGTAATCGTAGTCGTAGTCGTAATTATCATAACCGTAGTAACCATATTTCGCATCCCAGTAGTCGTGGTCGGCTTCGCTGATGGTATTATCATCCTGTGCAGTTTCGGTCAGTAAGTCATTGTTTTCAGCCTCGTCTTCTCCGCAGTTATAAAGAGAGTGCTTTTTTTGGAAACCCAGTTCAACCCGATAGATGGCGCCGGGTTCGGCTTGTATCAGTTCGCTCAGGTCGATGGCAAAGGCGTTCCACTCCCCATAACTGATCGGACGGCTGGAGCTCAAATTAATTGTTTTTTTGGCAATCAGGCGACCGGCTCGTCTAAGTTCGCTTCTTCCACCCAGATCGTTAACCTGGAGGAATTGCGCTACATTGTCTTCAAAAATACGAATCACTTTAACTTCCACGGCTTTAAGGTTTACCGCCTCAAAGGGAAATGTCAGGCCCTCCGACTGCGGCATAATTACACCTTGGCCTATTAGGCGGACTGCGGGTTTTAGCTCTTCGAAGTTCAGTGTGACTTCAAGGTTTTCCTGAAAGCCATAGCCCAGGATATTTTTGATTCCCGGTTCAACAATAAGTTGAAGGGTTCCGCTTTGTCTAATTTCAGGATAAACCCGTATGAGATTGTCTTCCACAGTAAAACGCAAATTCACTGAATTGCCAAGGCTTATCAGGCCGTTAAGGTACTGGTCGGTTTTAATGGGATCTGAAAAGGAAAGTTGAATGTACTGCTCAGGTTGCTGGTTGATTTTTGTTTCGAGGAGGGTGAATTCTGTGAGCGAAGGGATTTCATATGCAATGCTTCCTTTATCTTTCACTCCGAGGGATTTGCCATCCCAGCTCAACTCGACAACCTCCTTTTTTTCTGTACGCATAACACTGTCAATCACAAACTCATGCGCAATGCCTTTTGTATCATGAAGCCAGCTTACGGAAAGCGGCTGACCGTTTTGTGTGGCGATTACGGTTTTCTCAATTTCTTCTGCGCTGGCTTTATCGCTGGTTTTTACCACTCCCCGGATCTCGTTCCACTCAAGGTCGGTGCGGCTTTGGGTTCTGAAGCCTGTGAACTCGACGGAAATTTCCATGGGGATAATGCTAAAGGAGAACTCAAAATCCTTAGCCCCTTTTTTATCGGGGAAAAGTTTTGTAACACGAAACAGAGCTTTATACTCTTTGCCTGAGGGGAAACTCTTTTCCGGGCGGTATTCCAGGGTTCGACTGTCAATCCAGAATGTCTCTCCGGCTAAAGAGGGTTTAAAATCGAAAAGTTTGGTTGACACAGGTTCCTGCGTATTGATTTCACCCGGGTAATCGGCCGAAAGGCGAACCCTGATAACCGATTCGGAAGGAATGACACCGGAAGTAAATGCGGCGATCTCAGGATTGTAAGCGGGGGCTGCAGACTGTTTTTTTTCTTTGCGGGATGAGCAACCGCCAAGTATTAAAGCTGCTGCAAGAAATAATACTATTCCTTTGCGGGAAAAGGGATGGAGAGGCTTCATGGGGATAAGGTTATTTTAGAATTAATCAAATTTAGAAAAATTGGTTCAGATAAAGTACTGAACAGCAGATTAATTCTTTGAAAGTATCTAAACCGGTCGTTTATTGCCGGTTTGCGTGGTCTTTTGCGGCGGGGATTCTTATGGAAAGTTTTTTAAGAAGTTCTTTGATGCATTCGGAGATTTTCACAAACTCCTCAGGTTTATTTCCTTGATAAATCAGCATGATATCAATTCCGGGAAAGGCATTTTGATCTTCTCCAAACAGAATGGTTTTGTTGAGGCGGTATGCTTCGCGCATTCTTCGTTTTAGCAAATTACGATCTACCGCATGCTTGAAATTTTTCTTAGGCACTGCAAATCCAACCTTAACAGGGAATTTTTCAGATGTGGGATGGGGTTTGTAAATCAATCGTATGGGAAATACCGACAAGATTTTGCCCGCCTCAAATAAGGCGGTTATGGATTTCTCGCTTTTAAGTCGCTCGTTTGAGCCTAATGTGTTTCGGTTCATAAGCGATGCCTTCCGGGAAGGCGATTCGGTTTCCTCCAGCCGATTATTTCTTGCAGCCCTTGTTGTATTCCCGGATATATTGCTCAAGCGCCATGGTCATCGACGGAGCGTTTGGTTGGGGAGCACTGATATCCAGGCGCAAGCCGGCTTCAGTTGCAGCTTTTGCGGTTGTTGTTCCAAAAGTGGCAATCTTGATATCGTTTTGCTTGAATCCCGGGAAATTTTGCAAAAGGGATTTAATACCTGAAGGACTGAAAAAAACAAGCACGTCGTAGTTGATTTCCGACAGGTCGGAAAGGTCGCTGCAAACGGTGTTGTATAAGATGGCGGAGGTGTACTTTATTTTTATCTTGTCAAGCAAAACAGGAATTTCATCTTTGTGAGCGCTCGACATCGGAACCAGGTAGTTCTCGTCTTTATGTTTGAGGAAAATGTCTGTTAGGTCCAACAGATTGCCACTTGCGCTGTAGAAAATCTTTCTTTTCCGATAAACGATATACTTCTGTAAGTAAAAAGCTATTGATTCCGAACTGCAGAAATACTTCATCTCGTCGGGGATTGTTACCCTTAGCTCTTCGGCCAATCGGAAGAAATGGTCAATAGCTGTTTTACTATTGAAAATAACCGCCCCATGCGCCAATATATCAATCCGCGTTTTCCTGAAGTCTTTTACCGTAATACCTTCCACCTGGATAAATGGACGGAAATCGATTTTTAAATTGTTTTTTTCGGCAAGTTCGGAATAGGGGTGTTTCTCAGACTCCGGTTTTGGTTGGGAAACCAAAATTCTCTTGATTTTTGTCATAAAGCTCGCTACTTAAATGGTTTGTTTTAAACCTGCGCCAAAGAAATCACTAACTTAATAATTACCAAAACAGGTAATATTTCAAGGAGACAAAGGTACAAAATCAAATAAAAAATCAAAACAACATTTTTAAATACATAAACAGCCACCCGGAACAGGCGCATAAGGTACACTGCTATTACTGCTGTAGCACCAGTGTATATAATGATTTCCTGCAATATGCCCTGGGTATAGGGAATGGCCAAAAGAAAGGGTATTACAACGAGTCCTATTACCTTATTGTAAATAAAAAAGTGGTATAAAAACTCCAGAAAGAGATCCGATCGAACGAAAATTGATCCAATAATGCGCATGACTACAATCCGGAGGAAAACCAAAAAGGATAATCCTGCAAAAGCCTGAATTACAAAAAGCAGTCCTCCGATGTCCGAAAACACAGGTATCCAAAAACGATTCATCACATAAAGGAAAAGCGAAGCGTTTACCAGATAAATCAGATCCAGCCCCAAGCCTAACCTTTTCTGAACCACACCGCGATCTTTAAAGGTCTTGGAGGCCATCTGATAGTTATAGGAGGCAACCCAGATGGAATTAAAGAATTTTGTATAAACAATACTCAACCAGGCTACTACAGTTAGTATTAGAAGAATTGAAATAAAATACCAATCGGGAATAGCATCACGTTTGAAGTTTCTGGCGTAAATATTTTCGGGGGAGGTTGAATCGCGTGAGGGTCTGACTTCTATGAATACAGGTGGAAGCACGGCAAGCGTATCCTGAGATGTCCCTGTTTGAATGTTTAACGAGTCCCTAGTCAGATCTTGCATATGCTATTAATCTTCAATCCCCAAAGCTTTAATGTAAGGGCTTTTTGGTAATACCCCTCATTTCAGGCAGGCAGGGGAAGCGATTTAAAAATACTTTTCACCCAGAAGCAAATTAGCCAGTTTGCTTGCACCAAAACGGAAACGCTCGGGTTTTAGCCAGTCGTTTCCAAGCACTTCGTTAATAATAAGATAATAAATAATTGAGGTGTTGATGTCCGAAATACCTCCCGCGGGTTTGATTCCAACAGCCCTGCCGCTTTTTTGTGCGTATTCCTTTATAGCTTCGCACATTACCCAAACTGCCTCTGGGCTCGCGCCTTTGTCTAGCTTGCCGGTTGAGGTTTTGATAAAATCAGCCCCTGCTTCCATAGCCAGAAAAGAAGCTGTTTTGATTAACTCAAGACTGTCAATGCTTCCGGTTTCCAGAATTACTTTCAGTTGTGCATTTCCGCAGACCTCTTTGATTTTTTTAATTTCGTCAGAAACAAGATTATAGTTTCCGTCCAGAAACTCTCCGAGGGATATAACCACATCAACTTCATCGGCTCCCTCGGCAACAACCCTCTGCACTTCCGACTGTTTAATATCCAAAAAGGTTTGAGAGGAAGGAAATGAAGCCGCAACCGATGCGATCTTCACTTTTTTGGCCTCAAGACTGCATTTCACTACGGGAACAAAGTTCGGGAATACGCAAATGGCTGCAACATTTGGCAAATCGGGAAACTTCTCGCTTAGGCCGTTAACCTTGCCAACGAGTGTTGTGATTTTTGAAACAGAATCGCTGCTGTTAAGGCTGGTCAAATCAATCAAACTGAACACATGGGTCAGGATGGCCTTGTCTCTGATATCGAAAGACCTTTCTGAGATCTGCTCAATCTTCTCGTTAATTTTCTTCTGGTTGATGCCAGGACTGTTATCCGATTTTAACATAATATGGTGTTACTGTATTTTTTTATTTTCCTTGTGCCGATTGTTGTCGCGGCTTGTCTTCTTCTCCAAATTCCTTGCCAGAGCTGTAGACAAGTCCACGCCGGTCTGGTTGGCTATGCATATCAAAACAAAAAGAACGTCGGCAAGTTCATCTGCCAGTTCCCGGTCTAGATCACCGGGCTTGAAAGACTGCTCCCCATAAGTCCTGGAAATGATTCTTGCTACCTCACCAACTTCTTCGGCAAGAATTGCCATATTGGTGAGCTCGCTGAAATACCTCACCCCATATTCCTGTATCCATTTATCCACCAACTTCTGGGCTTCGTCTATTGTCATGTCAATTTACAGTTTTGAGTACGAGACTCGAGCAACAGGAAAACCAAAACAGTTTTGAGTTTGAGACTCGAGCAACAGGAAAACCCTAAAACAGTTTTGAGTTTAAGTCCAGAGCAACGGGAAAACCCTAAAACAGTTTTGAGTTTGAGTCCAGAGCAACAACAAACCCCATCACCCCTTCGACAAGCTCAGGGCAGCGCCCATCACTTTGTTAGGTCATCACGCCTTCACCCCATCACGTCCTCACTCCCTATTCCTGCTGTCAATCAAAATCGTAACCGGACCGTCGTTCACCAGCATTACTTCCATATGATCGCCAAAAACCCCTTTTTTGACTTTTATCCCAGAGTCTTTTTCAAGCTGGAGTATAAAGTCATTGTACATCGGCTCGGAGATCGTCGGGGCTGCAGCTTTGATATACGAGGGTCTATTACCTTTGCGGGTGCTGGCATGCAGGGTAAACTGCGAAATAACCATTGCCTCCCCTTTAACTTCCTTAAAGCCAAGATTCATAACCCCTTCACTATCGTCAAAAATCCTTATCCTGTTGATCTTTCCACTTAGCCATTCTATATCGCTGCGACTGTCTGCATCCTCAACTCCCAGAAATATCAACAGACCAGCTCCGATTTCATCCCTATGTCCGCTGGAGCATTTAACCGAAGCTCTTGATACTCTTTGAATTACAGCACGCATACCCAGTGTTTGAAAGGAAAGCAAATTTATGAAAAAAATTGACACTCAAGTGCAAATAGTTTGATTTCTGATAAGCTTTTCGATGCTTGTTTTGAACTAAGCTTTCAGGCTTATCCCAAAAATAACCGGAGAATAATAAAAAACCCTAGCTGGACGAGAAAATACACCTTGAGGATGCGATCTTGAACTCTTACTTTGAGAACAGAAAGGATGCTGCTAAAAATAAGGCTGATAAAGAACCAGGCGACATAATTTTGCAAGGGTACTTTGTCTCCGGACCATTGCCAGTAATCAAGTCTCATGGCCACCTCTTCCATGATGAAATCAAAACCAACAATCAGAACTGAGCTTAAGAAGGGAACAAGTACTGGCTTAATCCGGGTCCACTGCAGCAAAGAATAACTGCCGAGCATCAGAATCACCCAATTCATGCCGATTACCACCGGGACATTAAATAGTTGAATCATCATGGTATCGCCATAATGATATTGCCCAAAAATCTTCCCGGTCACAACCCCTGCAAGCTCTGTCAGAAAAGTAAGAATAAAAGTCCCGATGCTCCAATAAAGCAGGGTTTTGTTTTTCTGGCTACTAAGAATGAAATACAAAACAATGCTGTTGGTTGCCAGCATGGTGATATCGGTAATTGCCAAAACATAGGGAAGGGTAAAAGGGATAAGGTGAAATATCAATCCCGCACTAAAAAGCACTACAATAATGAGGGTAAAGTAATATTCCTTGTTTGATGTATATGTACGCATCGTTTAATTTATGAGGTTAAACATTAAACAAAAAGACATGCGATTTGTTTACTGTGCTGTGATTGTTTAAATTTGGTAGGTGTTTTCCATTTCAGGTTAAATGATTCATTTGTAACGGGAAAAAACCTTCTTGTTTCAAGTTTTGTCGGCCCTCATGCATTGTCGGCTTGGTGGCTTAGGGTTAATCTTGGATCATTTGTTTCACTTACCATAAATATAAAGAATTCTTTTCGAATAATTGACTTTAATGACCAAGGGTGTCTTGTAACAATCAGAGTTGGCAAACATTCAAAATTACAGCAAACGACGTATGTCAAAGAAAATTAGTATAATAGGTTCCGGATTCGCAGGCCTTTCTGCAGCAGCCAGTCTTGGAAAAATGGGATATGAAGTAAGCGTTTTTGAGAAAAACGCCATGGCCGGCGGTCGTGCCCGAAAGCTGGAAGCCGAAGGCTATCGTTTCGACATGGGTCCTACCTGGTACTGGATGCCCGATGTGTTCGAAAAATTCTTCAACCGCTTTGGTTATTCGGTAAGCGATATGTACGAACTAAAGCGTGTTTCCCCCGGATACAGGATGTTCTTTGGAGTTGACGAATATGTGGATGTTCCCGCCGACATGGAAGAGCTCTACCAAACTTTTGAGAACATCGAGCGGGGCAGTGCAGCAAAACTTAAAACATTCCTCGACAAGGCCGAATACAAGTACGACATTGGGATCAACAAAATCGTTTACCTTCCGGGCAACTCGATTACGGAACTCTTTCGCTGGGATTTTATGAAAGGCCTTCTCAAACTTGATTTTTTCAGATCGGTAACCTCTTATGTGCACGCAGAGTTCAAAGACCCGCGCCTTCGTCAGATTTTGGAATTCCCGGTGATTTTTCTCGGAGCAACTCCCCAGAATACCCCCGCCTTGTACACCCTGATGAACTATGCCGACCTCAAACTCGGTACCTGGTATCCCGTGGGGGGAATGTACAGCGTGGTTGAGGCAATGAAAAAAGTGGCCGAAGAGCAAGGAGCGAAGTTTTACCTTAACTCAAATGTTGAGAAGATTCTTACTACCGATCATAAAACCAGAGGATTATTGGTTGACGGAAAAGAATACCTGTCTGAAGCTGTTGTGGGTTCGGCCGACTATCACCACGTAGAACAGCACCTTCTCCCGGAGCGTTTCCGAAAATATTCTGAGAAATACTGGGATAAAAGAGTTATGGCCCCTTCCTCTCTTCTTTTTTACCTGGGAATAAACAAAAAACTCATCGGCCTACTCCACCACAACCTATTCTTCGATGAGGATTTTGTTAACCATGCCGATGAAATTTATGAAAATCCCAAATGGCCCTCAAAACCGGCTATTTATGTATCCTGCAACACCATCAGCGATCCCGGCGTGGCTCCCGAAGGTCACGACAATCTCATTGTATTGATTCCCGTGGCGCCAGGCCTGGATGATACCGATAGTATCAGAGAGCATTATTACAAGATGGTTATCGAACGACTTGAAAAAATCACTAAGCAGAAAATCGGCGAACATGTTGTTTACAAGCGCTCGTATGCACACAACGATTTTATTAAGGACTACAATTCTTTCAGGGGAAATGCATATGGATTGGCGAACACCCTTTTGCAGACCGCCATTCTGAAGCCGAAAATGAGAAACCCGAAATTGAAAAACCTGTTTTATACCGGACAGCTTACCGTTCCCGGACCGGGAGTTCCACCTACCATTATTTCCGGACAGGTGGTTGCTTCCGAAATCGACAAATACTTTAAAAAAGAATCGTTATGAAGAGCCACTTCGATAAGGTTTCTTACGACCTGAGCCGTTTGTTCACGCAGGCTTATAGCACTTCTTTCAGCCTTGGCATAAGCCGTTTGGGAAAGGAATTGCAAGGTCCTGTTTATGCTATTTATGGATTTGTTCGTCTGGCCGACGAAATCGTTGACTCATTTCACGATTACGACAAAGAAAACCTCTTCAAGCTCTTTTGCAAGGATGTGGATAAAGCACTGGAAGAAAAGATCAGCCTAAACCCCTTGCTCAACAGTTTTCAGGAGGTGGTTCACAAATATGGAATCGAAAAGGAGCTTATCGACACTTTCCTGAGAAGCATGGAAATGGATCTTACGGAAAAGGAGTACAATCGCGAAAAGTTCAATACCTATGTTCTTGGCTCAGCCGAAGTGGTTGGACTAATGTGCCTGCGTGTTTTTGTTAAGGGGGACGAAAAAGCTTACCAGTCGCTTAAAGCTCTGGGAATGGGTCTGGGAGCAGCTTACCAGAAAATCAATTTCCTGCGTGATATCAAGGCTGATTTCGAGGGATTGGGCCGAGAGTATTTCCCCTGTTTTAAACTGGAGAATTTTGGCGATGTTCAGAAGAAAGCTTTCGAAAAGGAGATAGAGCGAGATTTCAAAACCGGACTGGAGGGAATAAAGAAACTGCCTGCCTCTTCTGCTTTTGGTGTTTATCTTTCGTATGTTTATTATTACAGTCTCTTCAAGAAAATCCGGAAAACTCCGGCATCCGTTTTAATGACCCGAAGAATCAGGATTTCGGATTTCAGAAAGTTTACGCTTATGCTTGGTTCTTACATTAAATTCAAACTTGATTCTTCCTTGAAAAGCAAAACACCCGAGTAAGTCACAAGATTCATGTGCAGATCCTCAACCTTAACCTTAACCTCAACCTCAACCTCAACCCCCATGTCACCCTTTCTAATTATAGCAATCGTTCTCGGCTCCTTCCTTTTTATGGAGTTTGTAGCCTGGTTTACCCACAAATATGTTATGCACGGCTTTTTATGGATTTTGCATAAGGATCATCATACCCGTGAGCACGAGGTCGTTGAATGGAACGACTTATTCGCCCTCATTTTCGCCCTTCCCAGCATACTGCTTATAGTAACCGGTGCAGAGAGCTTCGATTATCGTTTTTGGATTGGTTTGGGAATCGCTCTCTACGGGCTTGCATACTTTCTCTTTCATGATGTGTTGGTGCATCGCCGCCTCCCGATTCTCGACAAGGTTGATAACCGTTATTTCAGGTCGGTGGTAAAGGCGCATAACGATCACCATCTGGGAGGAGAAAACTTTGGATTTATCCTGATGATCCCATGGAAATATTTCCGGGATAAAGGCAAAGCCACGAGAGGGATGTATTGAAATATCATAAACCAGCTAGCCCATGTCTACCTATCTTACCGTAATTCTTCTTGCATTAATCTTTCCACTGCTTCTCAGCTTTGATAAAAAAGTGCATTTCTATACCCAATGGAGGTATCTTTTC
Organism: Bacteroidota bacterium; assembly: GCA_020047715.1. Lineage (GTDB taxonomy): Bacteria > Bacteroidota > Bacteroidia > Bacteroidales > JACJXF01. Next base: position 23,109 of record JAIFNN010000163.1, read on the forward strand.
CCTGCGATATTTATAACCATGCTGCTTTTTATCCCATGGGATATCATTTTTACGATCCGTGGGGTATGGGGATTTAACCCTATGCATCTCGAAGGGATTGAGATTTTTCATTTACCCCTCGAAGAATGGCTGTTCTTTATTGTTGTTCCCTATGCCTCCCTTTTTACCTATGAAGTTTTGAACGCTTACATTCAAAAAGACCTCCTTGGGAAGTATTCAAAACACATCAGTATTTTTATCATTGGCCTTCTGTTGGTAGTAGCCGCTTTTAATCTCGATAGGCTATACACTTCGGTAAGCTTTATTCTGGCTGCTTTATTTGTTTTTTATGTGCAGTTTTACCGGAAAGCGGTTTTTATGGGTAGGTTTTACCTGGCCTACCTTGTTGTGCTCATTCCTTTTTTTGCGGTTAACGGTGTGCTGACCGGATCCTTTATCGAGGAGGAAGTTGTCTGGTACAACAGCTCCGGGAACCTTTCCATTCGTCTCTTCACGATACCCATTGAAGATGCTGCGTATGGACTGCTTCTTATGCTTATGAATACTACTTTGTACGAGTATTTTAAATCCAGGCAGAGCGAAAGCATTCCAGAAAACCAAAATGCTTAACCAGGTAGTCTTTTCTAACTGTATAATCCCTCTTGACACATCAGGGCACAGCTTATTTTACCCTGTTGTATTTTACCAGGTAAACCGGAATAAAGGAAACCGCCGAGGCAAGAATCAGTTGCAGCACCACCAGCCAAAAAACCCCGATGGATTGCAATGAAATGGTAACGGCAATAAAAAACAAGTTAAATCCTAAAATAATCAGGGTCGACCGGAGGTGGGAGTTGCCCAACTCCAGCATCCTGTGATGTACATGTTGGCGATCGGGGTTAAAGGGGGAGCTTCCCTGCATGGTTCGGATCAACATAATGCGGAGAGTGTCGAAAAGCGGAATTATCAGTACTCCAAATACAACTGCAGGAGCAGACTCCATATGCCATTTGCCGGCAACATGATGATCATATTCCAGGAAGCGGATTGCCAAAACAGAAATAATAAGACCAATTATCAACGAACCGGTATCTCCCAGAAAGATCTTGTTTTCCTTTCCAAACACGTTGAACTTGAAAAAGGCGAAGAGAGAGCCGGCCAGAGCAAAACTCATAAGACTGTAGGAAACAAAGCCCGCTAAAAGAAACCAGAATCCAAAAAAGAGGGAGGCTATGATGCCCGTTCCCGAAGCGAGTCCGTCGATGCCATCAATCAGATTGAAGCCATTGATGATGAAAACAACCACCAATATCGTAAGAAGGATGCTGCTCAGGTAACTGATCTCGCCAATTCCCAGAACGTTGTGCAGGTTTGTCAGGCGGATGTTTCCCAAAATAGAAAGTATCGAAGCGGCCAGAATCTGTGCAACAAGTTTCTTTCGCGGGTCGATAATCAAGATGTCGTCTTTGATCCCGATGAAAAAGAGAATCAGCAAAGCCCCGAAAATGTATTTTAGCTCATGGTCGATCCCGTGTCCACTGAAAATGCTGATGGTGAGAATAAAGCCAATGAAAACCGCAGAACCGCCCAGGGTTGGGACATTGCCCAGATGGGAGGTCCGGTGGTTGGGCTCATCATAAAGACCTTTTATGCCGGATACCTTAACAATAGACGGGATTACGATATAGGTGAGGAAGAAGGCGGTTACAAAACCACCAATGATCACCAGCCATACCGGAAAATCTATCTGGATATTACCAAAATAATGCCGCACTTACCTCTTTTTTAATTCAATCCAGAACAAAGAACCGGATTACTAATTTTAATTGTGGGCAAAGATAAATCATTTTTAACTAAATCGATACTTAGTTGGTAAGCAAAAAATGACATGATTTAGGAGATTAAGCAGATTAACAGGATTAGGCTGCAACACCCCAAAACCAATCCGCGAAAATCAAACCTTTGCGTCCCGATGAAATCGGGATTGCGTGAAACAAAAAAGACATGATTTAGGAGATTGCCAAGATTAGCCTGCAACACCCCCAAACCAATCCGCGAAAATCTGCGTAATCTGCGGACCAAAAAAGACAGGATTTATGGGATTAAGAAGATTGCCAGGATTAGTTTGCAAAATCCC
>JAIFNN010000220.1:0-368 GCA_020047715.1 Bacteroidota bacterium
AATTCGGGATTGCGTGAAACCTTCGTTCTCCCTAACCTCAGCGAAAGAGCAAAAATTTGACATTTTCCATTTGCATTTTGCATTTTGACTTCTTCCTGTCTCATAGTGTGACAACATGATGTCGAGCACTTTACCTCAACCTTAACCTTTACCTCAACCTCGTGATGTGACGGGGTGACGACGTGACGGGGTGATGATGCATTATTTAAATCCACAGTCTAGCGATAGTCCAGCTCCCGCCCACTCGGGGGGAGGGCTGGGGAGGGGCAGTTCAAAGCAATGACGTGACGGGGTGACGACGTGACGGGGTGATGATGCATTATTTAAATCCACAGTCTAGCGATAGTCCAGCTCCCGCCCACTCGGGG